>DATKQA010000178.1:0-8063 GCA_035523835.1 Candidatus Sulfotelmatobacter sp. | reverse complement strand
GCGCGCGTTAGCGGAAAAAGCTCAACGCCGCCAATCGCCAAGCAGGGCTTGCCAGAGCGTCAGGGCGGCGATGGCGGCAGTGTCGGCGCGCAGCACGCGCGGGCCGAGCGAGACCGCGCGCGCGGCCGGCAGCAGGCGCAGCATTGCCTGCTCTTCCGCGGCAAAGCCGCCCTCGGGCCCGACCAATATGGCCCAGGCGCCGCCGCGCGGTTCGGCGGCAAGCGCATCGGCGATCGCCAGGCCCTCGCCGCTCTCATCGCAGAACAGCAGCTTGCGGTCTGCCGGCCAGTCAGCGAGCAGTCGTGGCAGCGGCACCGGCTCGCGTACTTCCGGCACCGTCAGCCGCTCGCACTGCTCGGCCGCCTCCAGCGCATTGGCCGCGAGGCGCGCCCGATTGACCCGCGTCACGTTGGTGCGCCGTGTCAGCACCGGCTGCAGCACGGCGGCGCCGAGTTCGCCGGCCTTTTCCGCCACGGTGTCGATGCGCGCATGCTTGATCGGCGCGAAGCAAAGCCAGAGGTCCGGCTCGCTCGCCTGCGGCCGCCGCAAAGCAAGGATGGCAAGGCTGAGATCGCGGCGGCCGTTTGCGACGAGGCGGGCCGACCATTCACCGTCACGGCCGTTGAAGACGGCGACCTCGGCGCCTGCCTTGAGCCGCAGAACATCGGCAAGATAGTGCGCTTGCGCCGCGCTCAGCGGCACCGCGGCGCCGGCGGCGAGAGCGGCGGCGACGAACAGGCGATGGCGCGGCTGGTAGGTCGGCATCAGCCGAGGGTGCGGCAAAGCCGATGCCGGCTCAAGCCTATGCCGCATCGCCCTTTGCCTCTATCCTCGCCGCCCCATGGAGGACCGTGCCAGCGATGCCATCGCCGACGCGCCGCCCGGCAATTGGGTCGAGCGGCAGGCGCCACCCTGGGCCAGGCCCTATTTGCGCCTCTCGCGCATCGACCGGCCGATCGGCACCTGGCTGCTGCTGCTGCCGGGCTGGTGGAGCATCGCGCTGGCAGCCCCGGCGGGGCATCTGCCCGACCCGGGGCTCCTCGTCCTCTTCGCCATCGGCGCGCTCGCCATGCGCGGCGCCGGCTGCACCTTCAACGACATCGTCGACCGCGATTTCGACGCGCGGGTCGAGCGCACGCGCGCCCGGCCGCTGCCCTCGGGACAGGTCGGCCTGCCGGCCGCCATCGGCTGGCTGCTGCTGCAGGCCCTGGTCGGCGCCCTGGTGCTCTTCTGCCTCGATCGGCTCGCCATCTGGCTCGGCATCGCCTCGCTCCTGCTCATCGCCGTCTATCCCTTCATGAAGCGCGTCACCTGGTGGCCGCAGCTTTTTCTCGGTCTCGCTTTCAACTGGGGCGCGCTGATGGGCTGGGCGGCGGCGCGCGGGACCTTGTCGGCGGCGGCGCTGGCGCTCTACCTCGGCGGCATCGCCTGGACGCTCGGCTACGACACCATCTATGCCCACCAGGACAAGGAGGACGACGCGCTGATCGGCGTGAAATCGACGGCGCGGCTGTTCGGCGCAGATTCGCCGCGCTGGCTCCGGCGGTTCTACGGCCTGGCGCTGGCCGGTATCGCCCTCGCCGGGCTGCTGGGCGGCCTCGGCTGGCTCTACGTGCTCCTGCTGTTGCCGGCGGCGGCGCACCTGGCCTGGCAGGTGGCCGCCGTCGACCTCGACGATCCCGGCGACTGCCTGGCCAAATTCCGCGCCAACCGCGACCTCGGGCTGCTGGTGCTGGCCGCCATCGTGATCGCGCGCCTGGCCTGACGGACCGCTATAATCCGCCGGCCATGCCCTATGCCTCGCTCCGCGATTTCATCGCGCGCCTCGAACGCGACCGGCTGCTGGTGCGCGTCGCCGAGCCGGTCTCGACCGTGCTGGAGATGACCGAAATCCAGACCCGGCTGCTGGCCGAAGGCGGGCCGGCGGTGCTGTTCGAGAATGCCGTCCGCGCCGACGGCAAGCCGGCCGGCATGCCGGTGCTGGTCAATCTGTTCGGCACCGTCGAGCGCGTCGCGCTCGGCATGGACCGCGTGCCCGGCGATTTGCGCAAGCTCGGCGAGACCTTGGCCTTCCTCAAGCAGCCCGAGCCGCCGGGCGGCTGGCGCGAGGCGCTGGAGATGTTCCCGCTGCTCAAGACCGTGATGGCGATGCAGCCGAAGACGGTCGGCGGCGCGCCATGCCAGGAAGTCGTGCTGACCGGCACCGATATCGATCTCGACCGCCTGCCGGTGCAGACCTGCTGGCCGGACGAGCCGGCACCGCTCATCACCTGGCCGCTGGTGGTCACCAGGGGACCGGGCGGCGACAAGGCCGACGCCTTCAATCTCGGCATCTACCGCATGCAGGTGACCGGGCGGAACACCACCCTGATGCGCTGGCTGAAGCATCGCGGCGGCGCTCAGCATCATGCGCGCTGGGCCCGGGAGAAGCGCGCGCCATTGCCGGCGGCGGCGGTGATCGGCGCCGATCCCGGCACCATCCTCGCGGCGGTGACGCCGGTGCCCGACACGCTGTCCGAATACCAGTTCGCCGGCCTGCTGCGCGGCAAGAAGGTGGAGCTGGTCGATGCCAAGACGGTGCCGCTCAAGGTGCCGGCGGAGGCGGAGATCGTGCTGGAGGGCCATGTCTCGCTCGACGACTATGGCGACGAAGGCCCCTATGGCGATCACACCGGCTATTACAACGCGGTGGAGAAGTTCCCGGTCTTCACCGTCAGCGCCATCACCATGCGGCGCCAGCCGGTCTATCTCTCCACCTTCACCGGCCGCCCGCCCGACGAACCCTCGGTGCTCGGCGTGGCGCTGAACGAGGTGTTCGTGCCGCTTTTGATTCAGCAGTTCCCGGAGATCGTCGATTTCTGGCTGCCGCCGGAGGGCTGCTCCTATCGCATCGCCGTCGTTTCCATGCGCAAGGCCTATGCCGGCCACGCCAAGCGGGTGATGATGGGCGTGTGGTCGTATCTGCGGCAGTTCATGTACACCAAGTGGGTGATCGTGGTGGATGACGACATCGACGTGCGCGACTGGAAGGACGTGATGTGGGCCGTCGCCACCCGCATGGACCCGGCGCGCGACATCACCCTGATGGAGAACACGCCGATCGACTATCTGGACTTCGCCTCGCCGGAAAGCGGCCTCGGCAGCAAGATCGGGCTGGATGCCACCAACAAGCTGCCGCCGGAAACCAGGCGCGGCTGGGGGCGCAAGATCCGCATGCGCGACGACATCGTCGCCACCGTGACGGAGAAATGGCCGCGCCTCGGCCTGCCGGGCTCCGGCAAGCCGATCTGGAAGTAGGCCGCCGCCCCCTTCCCGACCCGAAAAGCGACACTGGCGAATCGCCGGGGAACGGCCCATATAGGACGTAGCCGTCGTTCCCCGTCAGTCACCTTGAGTAGCGCCCGCCATGCCCGCCATCGCCCGACATCCTGCCGCTCTCGACCTCCTGGCCGACCTGATCGCCAGGGCCAGGCGCGCCGGCGCCGACGCCGCCGATGCGGTGCACTTCACCGGGGTCAGCGAGAGCGCCTCCTATCGCCTCGGCAAGACCGAGGATATCGAACGCGCCGAGGGCAACGACCTCGGTCTGCGCGTCTTCATCGGCAAGCGGCAATCCTTCGTCTCTTCGACCGACGCCTCGCCCGCAGCGCTTGGCGAACTCGTCGAACGCGCCATCGCCATGGCCCGCAACGCGCCGGAAGATCGCTATTGCGGCCTGGCCGATCCGGCCCGGCTGGCGAAGGAATTCCCCGACCTCGATCTGGTCGACGACGCCGAGCCGACGGTGGAGGCGCTGGTTGCCCGCGCCCGCGTCGCGGAGGAAGCGGCCCTGGCCGTGACGGGAGTGACCAATTCCGAGGGCGCCGGCGCCGGCTGGAGCCGCAGCGAGGTGGCGCTCGCCACCAGCGACGGGTTCGCCGGCAGCTACGCTTCTTCGCACCACAGCGTCTCGGTCAGCGTCATCGCCGGCGACCAGGCGCGCGGCATGGAGCGCGACTATGATTTCGCGTCGGCGCGGCACTTGTGCGATCTTGCCGCCGCCGAGACGGTGGGACGTCAGGCCGGCGAACTCGCAGTCAGGCGCGTCGGCCCGCGCAAGGTGGCAAGCTGCAAGGCGCCGGTGGTGTTCGCGCCGCGCGTCGCCCTGAGCCTGCTCGGCCATCTCGCCGGCGCCATCGCCGGCCCGTCGATCACCCGCGGCACGAGCTTCCTGAAGAACCGGCTGCACGAGCCGGTCTTTGCCGCCGGCATCCGCATCACCGACGACCCGCACCGCCGGCGCGGCATCAAGTCGCGGCCCTTCGACGGCGAGGGCGTGGCCAACCGCAAGCTCGACCTGGTGGAGGACGGCAGGCTCACCACCTGGCTGCTCGACAGCGCCTCGGCCCGCCAGCTCGGCCTCGCCGCCACCGGGCATGCCAGCCGCGGCACCGCCTCGCCGCCCTCACCTTCGACCGCCAATCTCTATCTCGCGCCCGGCCCGTTGACGCCGGAGGCGCTGATCGGCGATATCGCGCAAGGTTTCTACGTCACCGAGTTGATCGGCATGGGCGTCAACGGCGTGACCGGCGACTACAGCCGCGGCGCTGCCGGCTTCTGGATCGAGAACGGCAGGATCGCCTATCCGGTATCCGAGCTCACCATCGCCGGCAATCTGAAGGACATGTTCCGCGCACTCACGCCGGCGAACGATCTCGTGTTCAAATACGGCACCGACAGCCCCACGGTTCGTGTCGAAGGCATGACGGTCGCCGGCACGTGAACGCCGCAACCGGGCTCGTCGCCGACCATGCACTGCTGCTGGAAGCCGTGCGCGAAGCCGGCGTCGTGGCGCTCGGCTTCTTCCGCAATGGCGCCCGGAGCTGGGACAAGCGCCACGACGATCCGGTCAGCGAAGCCGATATCGCCGTCGACGAGCTGTTGCGCGAGCGCCTGCAGGGCCAGCGCCCCGGCTACGGCTGGCTTTCCGAGGAAACGCCCGACGACGACCGGCGCCTCGCGATGGAGCGCCTCTGGATCGTCGATCCCATCGACGGCACGCGCGCCTTCCTGAAGGGCAAGGCGGAATTCACCGTGTGCGCCGCGCTGGTCGAGAACGGCGTGCCGGTCGCGGCGGCGGTGTTCAATCCCGCGACCGACGAGTTCTTCGAGGCCCGCGCCGGCGGCGGCGCCCGGCTGAACGGACGGCCGATCCGGGCGAGCACGCGCGAAACCCTGGCCGGCGCCCGTCTCCTCGCCTCACGCCGCACCTTCGAGCATCACGACTGGCTGCGGCTCACCCCGGGCGCGCAATTCACTGACATGAGCTCCATCGCCTACCGCATGGCCAAGGTGGCGAACGGCGATTTCGATGCCGCGGTCAGTCTCGGCGAAAAGAGCGACTGGGACATCGCCGCCGCCGACCTGATCCTGCGCGAGGCGGCCGCCTGCTGCACCACCCGTGACGGCCGTGCCTTCCATTTCAACGCCGCGCCGGCGCGCCACCCAAGCGTGCTCGCCGCCGGGCCGGCGCTGCATCCGGTCCTGGTCGCCATGCTGGCCCGCTGAACATGCTACGTATTACGTAGCAGCCGCTTCTAGGCCTGACGCACCCAGACCGCGGTATCGTGGAAGGCGCCGCCGCCGTTCGGCGCCGGCGCATCGGCACCGACCAGCACGTTGATGCCGAAGCCCTCCTCGTAGGCGGCATTGGGCCAGATGCCCTCGACCACCAGCACGCCGGGCTGCAGCCCGTCGAAGGCCTCCGCATGCAGCACCACCGAGCCGCGGCGATTGCCGAGGCGGACGCGCTCGCCGTCCTTGAGGCCGAGCCGGGCGAGGTCGGCCGGATGGATCTTCGCCTGCGGCCGACCCTCGCGTGCGACCGAGCTCGGCGTCTCGTTGAAGGTGGTGTTGAGGAAGCTGCGCGCCGGCGGCGTCATCATGCGGAAGGGGTGCTCGGCATCGGCCGCCTCGATGACGGCGAAATGGTCGGGCAGGCGCGGCATGCGCGCATGGTCCGGCCCGACCCGCGACCAGTCCGGCGAGAAATGGAATTTCTTGTCGGGATAGCCGAAACCGTCGAGATAGTGCGCAGTGGTGAATTCCGGCTGGCAATCATGCCAGTGGGCGGCGAGCAGGGTCTCGGCGTCGGGCCAGCCGGAGGCCTTCAGGGTCCAGTCGATGATCTCGAGTTCGCTCATGGCGAAGCCCCGATGCTCAGCGCCGAGCCGTTTGGCCAGGCCGGCCAGCACCTGGTGGTTGGAGCGCGCCTCGGCATAGGCCTCGATCAGCTTCGGGCCGATCTGGATATATTGGTTGCCGCCGCCCTGATAGAGGTCGTCGTGCTCGAGGAAGGTGGTGGCCGGCAGCACGATATCGGCGAGCCTGGCCGTCTCGGTCATGAACTGCTCGTGCACGCAGACGAAGAGATCCGGCCGGCGGAAGCCCTGATGCACCACCAGCGTCTCCGGCGCCACCGTCGCCGGATTGGTGTTCTGGATCAGCATGGCGGTGACCGGCGGCCCGTCGCCGAGGTCGCGCCGGTCGCCGGTAAGCACCGGGCCGATGCGGGTCATGTCGAGCACGCGCACCTTGGGATCGCGCGCGTCCAGCCCCTCGATCAGGGTCTTGTTCCAGTGATAGATGGCGCCGTTGTTGTAGAAGGCGCCGCCGCCGCGGTATTGCCAGGCGCCGGTCACCGCGGCGAGGCATGAAGCGGCGTGCATGTTGGCGGCGCCGTTGCGCTGGCGCGAGAAACCGTAGCCGAGGCGGAGGAAACTGCGCTTGGTGGCGCCATAGAGGCGGGCGAAGCCGACGATTTCCTCCACGGCAAGGCCGGTGATGGCGGCGGCCCATTCCGGCGTGCGGCTCTGCAGGTGCTGCTCCAGCTCCGCCGGCACGTCGGTGTATTTCGCCAGGTAGGCGCGGTCGGCGAAATCCTCCTTGAACAGCACATGCATCACGGCGCAGGCGAAGGCACCGTCGGTGCCGGGCTTGAGCCCGATATGGATGTCGGCCGCCTCCGCCGTCGGATTGCGGTAGGGATCGATGACCACCAGCTTCGCGCCGCGCTCTTTGCGCGCCCGCGTGACGTGCGCCATGACGTTGACCTGGGTGGCGACCGCGTTGGTGCCCCAGATCACGATCAGGTCGCTCTCCGCCATCTCGCGCGGATCGGCGCCGCGCAGGGCGCCAGTGCCCGCGATCCAGCCGGCCTGGGCCAGATTGACGCAGATGGTGGTCTTCTGCCCGGAATAGCGCATGACGTGGCGCAGCCGGTTGATGCCGTCGCGCTGCACCAGGCCCATGGTGCCGGCGTAGTAGTAGGGCCAGACGGTCTCCGAGCCATACTGCTCGCTACGGCGTTGGAAGGCCTCGGCCACTTCGTCGAGCGCCTGGTCCCAGGTGATCGGCCGGAATTCGCCCGACGCCTTGTCGCCGATCCGCTGCAGCGGCCGGGCCAGACGGCCCGGGTGGTGCACCCGCTCGGCATAGCGGGCGACCTTGGCGCAGACCACGCCGAGGGTATAGCCGTTGTCAGCCGCCCCGCGCACCCGGCCGATGGTATGGGCGTCGAGCCGCTCCACCTCCAGCGCGCAGGTCGACGGGCAATCATGCGGGCAGGCGGAATGAATGATCGTCGGCTTCGCCAGCGGCGCGTTCATCTGATGGCTCCATAGGGTTGCGCCATGCTAAGCCGCCCGGCGGCCGGCGACAATGGCGCGGCCGGACAAGAACAAATCAGCGACATGCCCGAGAAATCCAGCCGGAAGCGACCGACCCGGCGCATAATGGGCGCCGCCATGCATGCCGCCCGTACCGCCGCTTCCCGTCCACACCCTCGTCGCCGCAAGGGCGCCGCGCGCGGCTGGAAGGCGCGGCGGCGCCAGCTTCGCCGCTGGCGCAAGCGCGCCGCCCGGACCCGACGACAGTTCGCGGCAGCGCCACGCGGGCTGCGTCTTGGCGTCGTCGCGCTGCTGCTCGCCGCCGTTCTTGCCGCCGCCAATCTGATCTACCAGGTGGCACGCAAGCCGAGCGAGATGTTGCTGCCGGCCAGCGGCGTCCTGGCCAAAACGCCGGCG
>DATKQA010000177.1:0-7546 GCA_035523835.1 Candidatus Sulfotelmatobacter sp. | reverse complement strand
GACGTTGATGATGGCGCCGCCCTGGCCGGCGGCCATGCGCGAGCCGAACAGCGCCGAGAGACGGAACGGGCCTTTCAGATTTACCCCGATCACCTTGTCGAACAGGTCTTCGTTGGTTTCCAGCAGCGAGGGCGCCAGCGGCGACATGCCGGCATTGTTGACCAGCACGTCGACCTGGCCCCAGCGGCCATAGACTTCGTCGGCGAAGCGGTTGCAATCGGCCCAGCTTCCGACATGCAGCGCGTGCGCCGAGCCGTCGCTGCCGAGGGCGCGGATCTCCTTGACCGTGCTCTCGCAGGAGGCGACCTTGCGGCTGCCGACGGCAACCCTGGCGCCGGCGCGGGCGAAGCACAGCGCCATGGCATGACCCAGGCCGCGGCTGCCGCCGGTGATGGCGACGACCTTGCCGGTGAAATCGAACTGTGCAGCGGTCATGGCGTTCCGTCCTCCTTCAATTCAGCAGCTCCAGCCCATGCTCGAACATGCGCGGCGCCGAGAGCGCGGTTTCCTCCCAGGTCGGATCGGGCCGCTTGCCGCGCCGATGCAGCATGAGGTTGAAGCAGGTGATGACGCCGAAGCGATAGCCGGCGAAGGCGCGGAACCAGCGCACGTCCGCTTCCGGCACCGGCCGCGGCGAGGCTTCGGCGTAGGTGGCGACAATGGTGGCGGGATCGAGCGGCGCGCTGCGGATGCGCTCGGCGCTGACCCAGCTATCCGGATCGGCAAAGAAGCAGAGCCAGCCGAGGTCGAGCAGGGTGGGTCCCAACAGGGCGATCTCCCAGTCGATCAGCGCGCTGACCCGGCCGCCGTGGAACAGCACGTTGGCCCATTGGAAATCGCCGTGCACGCAGCCGACCTGCGGCGTCGCCGGCAGGCTGGCGTTGAGGCGCCGGCGCAGTTCCGGCGCGCGCGCCACCGCGGCGGGATCGAGCGTCGGCCGGTCCAGCAGGTGATCGAGCCGCTTCATTTCCTCGGCGAGCGGCACCGGATCGCCCCAGGCGGCGCGGCGCGCTTGCCAATCGACGCGATGCAGCCGCGCCAGGAGGCGCACGCCTTCAGCGGCGAGCGCGCGCTTTTCCGCCGCCGGCAGGTCGGGCCGGTCGACCAGCTTGAAGCCGTCGAGGAAGGTATCGACGAAATAGGGACCGCCGAAGAATTCCGCCTCGTCGCCAAACCAGAGCACCGGCGGCACCGGCACATCGGTGTCGGCGAGCGACTGCATGATCTTTGCCTGCCGCACCACGTCGGCCGGCCCCGCTATGCGCACGCCCTCCGGCGCGACGCGCAGCACCAGCTTGCCCGCCGGCCGCGCCGCGGGATCGCTGCGCCTGAGCACGAAGCTGTAGCTGAAGCCGGCATGACCGGGCAGCACCTCGATCGCGCCGACCGTGGCGCCAGCGTCGCCGGTCTTGGCCCGCACCAGGCGGAGCAGGGCTTCCGCCATATCGCCGCGTTGCGCCATTGATCTGGCGATCCTCCCTTGCCGACACTGCTGGCGTCCGAAAACCGCCAGCGCAGTCTCGCCTGCTGCGTTACAACCGCCGCCCGGGGCCGGACGGGATTCGCCACGATGCAGCCGTTTCGTGATCTTTCGACGAATTGTTCCATGCGCGGCACGGCCTGTCGAGGCGCCTGCCGCGACCGGCAGCACTGCCGCCGGCGCAGGGGCAGCCGGCCGCGCCCGATGCTAGGTTGCCGGCATGAATGAGGCTTCCTGGCGCTACCCCGGCTGGCGCGTCGTCCTTGCCTGCTTCGCCGCGGCGATTTTCAGTTGGGGCTTCGGCTTCTACGGCCATAGCGTGTTTCTGGCCGAGCTGCGCGGCCTTTACGGCTGGCCGGCATCGCTGATCGCCGGCGCCACCACCATGTATTATCTGCTGGGCGCCTTTCTGGTGATTTTCATCAGCGATGCCATTGCCCGGCTGGGGCCGCGGCGCCTGCTGCTCGCCGGCACCGCCTGCCTGGCGGCCGCCATGCTGCTGCTCGCTTTTGTGCGCACGCCCTGGCAGCTCTGCATCGCCTATATCGTCATGTCCTTCGGCTGGGCCGGCATGAGCCTCGGCGCCATCACCAATATCCTCGGTCTCTGGTTCGACGCCAGGCGCGGCATGGCCATCAGCCTGGCGCTGAACGGCGCCAGCTTCGGCGGCATCATCGGCGCGCCGGCACTGGTCTTCGTCATCGGCGCGCTCGGCTTTCGCAGCGGCGTGATCGCGGCGGCGGCCGTGCTGATCGCGATCATGGTGCCGACGGCCCTGCTCTGCGTCGGCCGTCCGCCGGGAGCGCGGCAGGCCATGCCGGGCAACGCGTCGGGCGCCCGGCCGGCGCCGCGCTGGACACGGGCGATGGCACTGAAGAGTCTCGCCTTCTGGACCATATCGGGACCCTTCGCCCTGGCGCTCTTGGCGCAGGTCGGCTTTCTCGTGCATCTCGTTTCTATCCTGGAACCCCATCTCGGCCGGCCGCAGGCCGGCGTGGCGATTTCGGTCATGTCGGTGATGGCGGTGGCCGGCCGCGTCGGCCTCGGCACCATCATCGACCGGCTCAACCAGCGCCTGGTCACCGCGGTCTCGCTGGTCAGCCAGGCGATCGCGCTCGCCTTGATGGTGCGGATCAGCGATCCGACGGCGCTCTTCCTGCTCTGTTCGCTGTTCGGCCTTTCGGTCGGCAATATCATCACCTTGCCCTCGCTGCTGATTCAGCGCGAGTTCGATTCCGCCGCCTTCGGCCTGCTGATCGGCCTGTCCACGGCGATCAACCAGTTCGCCTATTCGCTCGGCCCCGGCCTGCTCGGCCTGGTGCGCGACCTGACCGGCGGCTATGCGGCGGCGCTCATGCTCTGCATCGCGCTCGAGCTCACCGCGGCGGCGGTCATTCTCCGGCGGCCGGCGGCGGCCTCGCGGCTGTCGCGCGCCGCCGATCCGCGCTAGTCTCGCACCACTGATCCGGAAAGAGGCGGGAGCGCGCGATGGAAGTGGGCTATGTCGGTCTCGGCAGCATGGGCGGCGCCATCGTCCGCCGCCTGCTGCTGCAGCGGAAGCTCAGGGTATTCGACTTGATGCCCGAGCGGGCGGCGGCCATGGCGACGGCCGGCGGCGTGCCGGCGCAGAACCTGTCCGCGCTCGCCGCCGCTTCCGACATGGTCTGTCTCTGCCTGCCGACCTCGAACGAGGTGCGGACGGCGATCTTCGGCGAAGGCGGCCTGGTCGCCGGCCTGAAGCCCGGCACCTTGGTGGTCGACCAGACCACCGGCGATCCGCTCGCCACCAAGGCCATGGCGAAGGAACTGGCGGCGCGCGGCATCGACATGATCGACGCCCCGGTGTCCGGCGGCCCGGACGGCGCCGCGGCCGGCACGCTCGCCATCATGGTCGGCGGCGCGCCGGCGCTTTTTGCCAAGGTGAAGCCGGTGTTCGAGCAGGTCAGCCCCAACGTCTTCCACATGGGCGAGCTCGGCGCCGGCCAGACCATGAAGCTGGTCAACAACCTGCTGCTGGCCGGCTGCAAGGCCATGACCTACGAGGTGATGGCGCTGGCGGTGAAGAACGGCCTCGATGCCAGGCTCTGCGCCGAGGTGCTGCAGAAGAGCTCCGGCCGCAACGCGACGACGGAACGGACGCTGCTCGGCAACATCGACGGCGTCTTCCCGGGCAAGTTCAGCCTCGGCCTGATGACCAAGGACGTGCTGCTGGCCAACAAGCTCGGGCAGGATACCGCCGTGCCGATGCTGCTCGGCCGGCTGGTGCAGGAGCTGCACCAGGTGGCGATGAACGCGCACGGGGCATCGGCCGACGCCAACATCATCATCCGCGACTTCGAGGCGCGCAGCGGCACCCGCATCACCCGGTAGCGGGCCGCAAGCCGGTCACATGCGGAAGATGCCGTAGCGCGGATCGCCGAACGGCGCGTTGAGCGCGGCGGAGATGGCGATGCCGAGGGCGTTTCGCGTATCCACCGGATCGAGGATGCCATCGTCCCAGAGTTCCGAGGTGGCGTAGTAGGCGCTCGACTGCCGGCGGTAGTCGTCGATGACGGGATCGCGGATTGCCGCGATCTCGGCCGCGGACAGCTTCTTCCCCTCGCGGGCGAGTTGCGCCAGCTTGACGTCGGTCAGCACGTTGGCCGCCTGTTCGGCGCCCATCACGGAGATCTGCCCCTGCGGCCAGATGAAGAGGAGGCGCGGATCGTAGGCGCGGCCGGCCATGCCGTAGTTGCCGGCGCCGAAGGAACCATTGACGATGACAGTGAACTTCGGCACTTCCGATCCGGCCTGGGCCATGATCATCTTGGCGCCGTCCTTGGTGATGCCGCGCTTCTCGTATTCGCTGCCGACCATGTAGCCGGTGATGTTCTGCAGGAAGACGAGCGGCGTGCGGTTCTGGTTGCAGAGCTGAATGAAATGCGCCGCCTTGAGCGAGCTGTCGTTGAACAGCACGCCGTTGTTGGCCAGGATGCCGACGCGCCAGCCCCAGAGATGGGCGAAGCCGCAGACCAGGGTGGTGCCGTAGACCGGCTGGTATTCGTGGAAGCGGCTGCCGTCGACCAGTCGCGCGATCACCTCGCGCATGTCGAACTGCACCTTGGTGTCGCGCGGGATGATGCCATAGAGCTCGGCCGGATCGTAGAAGGGCGCTTCCGGCTCCTGCCATTCGACCTTGGTTTTCTCCGGCCGGGCGAGCTGGGCCATGATATCGCGGGCGATGGCGATGGCTTCCTGTTCGCTGCCGGCGGGATAGTCGGCGGTGCCGCTTTCCCGTGTGTGCAGGTCGGCGCCGCCGAGCGCATCGGCGGTGACCTCCTCGCCGGTCGCCGCCTTCACCAGCGGCGGCCCGCCGAGGAAGATGGCGCCGGTGCCGCGGACGATGACGCTGTAGTCGCTGAGCGCCGGGATATAGGCGCCGCCGGCGGTGCAATGGCCGAGCACCACGGCGACCTGCGGCACGCGCATCTTGCTGAGGATGGCCTGGTTGCGGAAGATGCGGCCGGCATAGTAGCGGTCGGCGAAGAAATGCGCCTGCAGCGGCAGGAAGCCGCCGGCGCTGTCGCAGAGATGGATCACCGGCAGGCGGTTCTCGATGGCGATGTCGAGGGTGCGGACGATCTTCTTCACCGACAGCGGGTACCAGGCGCCGCCCTTCACGCTGCCGTCGTCGGCGTGGATGATGACTTCGCGGCCGCTGACCACGCCGATGCCGCTGACGATGCCGGCGCTCGGCACCTCGCCGTCATAGGCCTGGTTGGCGGCCAGCGTCGACAATTCCAGGAACGGCGTGCCGGGATCGAGCAGCAGTTCGATGCGGTCGCGCACGAAGAGCTTGTTCTGCCGCGCCAGCCGCTGCCGGTCGCGTTCCGGTCGCTCGAAACGGGCGCGCCGCTGCTGCTCGCGCAAGGCGGCGACCAGGCCGAAATTGTGTTCGCGGTTCTGCCGGAAGCCTTCGGCGCGGATGTCGATCTGCGAATCGATGCGGCGCATGGCGTTCAGCGCGCCGCTTCCGGCGCCAGCGTGACCAGCGGCGCGGCGCGATCGAAGGTCTGCCCGGGCACGACATGCACCGTCGCAACAGAGCCGTCGCGCCAGGCGGTGATGGCGGTTTCGAGCTTCATGCTTTCGATCACCAGAAGCGTATGGCCCTTGGCCACCGCCTCGCCCGCCTTGGCCTTGACCGAGATCACCGTGCCCGGCATCGGCGCGGTCGCCACATCGTCGCGCGCGCCGCCATGGGCGCGGGCAAGCCGCACCAGGGGATCGCTCCACTCGACCTCGTGGCTTTCGCCGTTCAGATGCACGAAGGTCCGCTCGCCATGCGTCGCCAGGTAAAGCTGCATCGCCTTGCCGCCGACATTCAGGCGATAGGCGCCGTCCGGCAGGGCTTCGAGCGCCGCCCCGACCGAGCGATCGCCGTGATGCAGCCGGTAGCCGGCGCCGTCGCGCGTCAGCCAGGCTTCGTGCTCGACCCCGTCGATGAGGAAGACGTGCCCCGCCATGCTCAGTTTCTCCAGTGCCCCATGGCGGCATAGAGGACCGGCACGGCGTCGGCGGCATCGCGCACCGGCCGAGTCGCCAGCGCCGCCGCAGCGAGCAGGGCGAGCGTTTCCGCCGGCGGCCGCTCGGCCGGCTTGGCGAGCGCCGGGTTCTCCGCGATCAGGCCGGTATGCAGATCGCCGGCGACGAAGGCGGGATGCGCCAGCAGGCGATGCAGGAAGCCGCCGTTGGTGGCGAGGCCGAGCACGGCGAAATCCTCGAGCGCCCGGCGGCCGCGGGCGATGGCCTCGGCGCGGTCATCGCCATGCACGATCAGCTTGGCCAGCATGGGGTCGAACGCCGCCGTCACCGCCTGGCCCTGCAGAAAGCCGGTATCGACGCGGATGCCGGGGCCAGCCGGTTCGCGCCACAGCAGGATGTCTCCGGTGGTCGGCGCGAAGTTGCGCGCGGGGTCTTCGGCATAGAGCCGCAACTCGATGGCATGACCCCGGCGGCGAATGGCATCCTGGCCATAGCCCAGCTTTTCCCCGGCGGCGATGCGCAACTGCTCGCGCACCAGATCAAAGCCGGTGATGGCCTCGGTCACCGGATGCTCCACCTGCAGCCGCGTGTTCATTTCCAGGAAGAAGAATTCGCCGCTCTGGCTGTGGATGAATTCGACAGTGCCGGCGTTGCTGTAGCCGGCGGCGTGCGCGATGCCGACGGCGGCGTCGCAGATCGCCTGGCGCGTCTTGTCGTCGAGCGCCGGCGAGGGCGCCTCCTCGACCACCTTCTGGAAGCGGCGCTGCACCGAACATTCGCGCTCCCAGAAATGCACGATATTGCCGTGACGATCGCCGAACACCTGCACCTCGATATGTCGCGGCCGTTCCACGTAGCGTTCCACGTAGAGGCGGCCGTCGCCGAAATAGCGCTGGCCTTCGCTGCGTGCCCGCTCGATCTCGGCTTCGAGCTCGGCGGCCTGGCGCACGATGCGCATGCCCTTGCCGCCGCCGCCGGCCGCCGGCTTGATCAGGATGGGGAAGCCGACGCGGGCGGCACGGCGGGTGAAGCTTGCGGGATCGTCGTCCTCGATGGCGGAGGGCGCCACGGGAAAGCCGCGCTCGGCGACGAAGGCACGCGCGCGCACCTTGTCGCCCATCAGCGCGATCGCCTCCGGCGTCGGGCCGACGAAGGCGAGGCCGGCGGCGGCGACCTTGCGGGCGAAATCGGCGTTCTCGCTGAGGAAGCCGTAGCCGGGGTGGATGGCGTCGGCGCCGGTTTCTTGCGCGGCGGCGATGATGGCCTCGCCATCGAGATAGGCGGCGACCGGCGTCGCGCCGTGGAGTTCGACGGCCTGGTCCGCCTCGCGCACCGCCGGCGAGTCGCGATCGAGCGCATGATGGACGACGACCGCCCGCCGCCCGGTGGCTTTGGCGGTCCGCAGGATGCGCCGCGCGATCTCGCCGCGATTGGCGATCAGCACCGTATCGAAGGTTGCGCTCACGCGGCGATGCCGTGCAGCACGACGGCGACCAGCGAGCGTGCCGCCGACGGGATGCGCGTCGCGTCGCCGCCGGAGAC
>DATKQA010000176.1:0-4158 GCA_035523835.1 Candidatus Sulfotelmatobacter sp. | reverse complement strand
ATGATGATCGGGGCGCAAGTGATGCAGGGCGACGAGGCGAATGCGGCCGGGGCGCTCGGGGTGCTGCCGCGCCAGGTAGCAGGCGGCGCCGCGCCGCCGCGGCAGACCCGGCGGCAATTCCCGATCCCCGGCCCGTGGCGCGACCGGGCCGGCCGCTTCTCGGCCCTGAAGGCCGCGGTGTTCCTCGCCGTGCTGATGCCCGGCGCGGTCGAGATCGCCTGGTGGATCGGCGGCGATCTCGGCGCACGACCGCTGAAGGCGGTGCTGCTGGCCGCGGGCCTGTGGACCGTGCGCCTGCTGCTCATCACGCTGGCGATCACCCCGCTCCGCTTCCTCGGCCAATGGTCGCGCGTGATGCAGCTGCGCCGCATGCTCGGCGTCGCCACCATGGCCTACGCGCTGGCGCACTTCAGTCTCTATATCGCGGACGAGAACTTTCGCCTCGTTACGGTGGCGCTGGAGATCGTCCGGCACATCTACCTCACGATCGGCTTCGTCGCGCTGCTCGGGCTGGTCACGCTGGGCGTGACCTCGACCGACGGCTGGGTGCGGCGGCTCGGCCGGCGATGGAAGACGCTGCACCGGCTGGTCTACGGCATCGCGGTGCTCGGATTGCTGCATTTCTTCATGCAGGCGAAGCTCAACGTCTCGCCGGCGGTGCTGATGGCCGGGTGCTTCGTCTGGCTGATGCTGTGGCGGGTGCTGCCGGATCGCATCCGGGTGCGCGGCTGGGCGGTGCTGGCACTGGCCCCGGTCGCGGCGGCGATCACGGCCGGCCTGGAATATGCCTGGTACGGCATCGCCACGCGCATCGACCCGATGCGCGTGCTCGACGCCAATTTCAGCCTGGCGCACGGCCCGCGCCCGGCGGTGTGGATCGGCATCGCCGGCCTGGCCATCACCGTCGCGGTGCTGCTTCGCCGGCTCGAGGTGATGCTGCAGGATCGCCGCCGCGCGGCCTGATGACGCGGCTTGGCGGGGATCGTTCCGGCCCCGCCTGGAATCCGGTCCGGCCGCCGCCTTTCGCCGTAACGCATCCGGCGATCCCGCCCCGGGCGATCGTGATCCCGGCTGCCGCGTCAGGCGGCGTCGCGCCCGGTCGCCGGTGGCAGGACGCCGCCGGCGCGCACCAGGGCAAGGAAATCCGTCTCCTCCAGCGGATGGCTGAGCAGGAAGCCCTGGCCGATCTGGCAGCCCAGCGCCAGCAGCATGTCACGCTCGGCGACGCTTTCGATCCCTTCCGCGGTCACCGTGACGTCGAGTGCCGCGCCGACCTTCAGGATCGCCTCCATGATAGCCTGGTTGTAGGCGTTGAGCTCGATGTTCTGCACGAAGCCGCGGTCGACCTTGATCTCGGTCATCGGGAAGCTGCGCAAATAGCGCAGCGAGGAATAGCCGGTGCCGAAATCGTCGATCGAGATGCCGAAGCCCATGTTGCGCAGGCGTCGCAGGCCGGCGGCGAACTCGCCGGAGGGAGCGGCGAACACCGTCTCGGTCAGCTCGAGCGTCAGCCATGACGGGTCGGCGCCGGATTCCAGCACCAGGCGCTGCAGCACCTGGCTGAAGCCGCGGCCGCGGAACTGCACCTGCGAGACATTGATCGAGATTTCCAGCGGCACTTCGCGATCCCGGTTCACCGCGACCGCGAAGCGCGCCGCCTTCTTCAGCGCGATCTCGCCGAGGTCGCGGATCAGACTCGACTGCTCGGCGGCGGCGATGAATCGCGCCGGCGGTTGCATGCCGAACAGCGGATGGCGCCAGCGCAGCAGCGCCTCGGCGCCGACGACGCGGCCGGTCGGCAGATGCACCTTGGGCTGGTAGTGCAGCAGGAAATCGCCATTGGCGACTGCCTGGTGCATCTCGCCGGTCAGCCGCATGCGGCCGCGGATCATCGCCTCGATCGAGGGCTCGAAGCGCCGCGCCTCCTCGGGCCCGGCCTCGCGCGCTTCATGCAGCGCCACCATGGCCTGGCGGACCAGCACGCCGGCATCGCCGGCATGCTCGGCGACGACGTAGCCGGCGGCGAAGCGGGCATCGAAGGTGAACCCGGGCAGCACGAAGCGCTCCGCCAGTGCCGCGCGCACCGGACCCAGCACCTGATCGGCGGCGTATTCGTCGGCGATCGCGACCGCCAGGGCGAATTCGTCGCCGCCGATGCGGCCGATCAGCGCTTCGGGCGCCACCCGCGTCAGCCGCCGCGCCACGAGCTCGAGCAGCGCATCGGCCATCTCGAACCCGCCGGTCGCGGTGATGTCGTTGAAGTTCTGCATGTCGACGATTGCGACCAGCACGAACTCGGTATCCGGCGCTTCGAGGATCTCGCCGAGGCGCTCGATGAACCGTGTCCGGTTATCGAGCCCGGTCAGCGCATCGGTGCCGGTCTGGCGTTCGAGTGCCACGGCCAGCTGCGTGTGCTCGGTGACGTCGCGCATGATGCCGACGTAATGCGTCAGCGCGCCGGCCGCGTCGCGCACCGGCGCGAGCGTCAGCTGGTTCCAGAACATGGCGCCGCTTTTGCGGTAGTTGCGCAGCGTGACGCTGACCGGCTCACCCTTGGCGACCGCGTCGCGAACCGCCGCAAGTTCCGGCTGGTTGCGGTCATTGGCCTGCAGATAGCGGCAGTTGCGGCCGAGTGCTTCGGCGGCGCTGTAGCCGGTGATCTCCTCGAAGGCCGGATTGACCGCGACCGCCGGCTCGCCCGGGCGCCGCATGTCGCTGATCACGATGCCATCGGCGGCAATTGCGAAGATCCGCTCATGGATCCGCACGGTCTCGCGCGACCCTTCGGCCGCGGTGGCGTCCGCGGCACCGAGCGCCCAGCCCGCCGCCGGCGCGGCCAGTCGCACCGATCGCAGCGCGATCCGGCGGGATTGAGGCAGGTGCAGCACAAGTTCGACCGCGCCGGTCTCCGGCCGCAGCGCATTGCCCTCCGGCAGCGCCGCTGCGGCCACGGCGTCGATCGTCAGCGGCTGCCCCTCCGGCACGACCGCCGCCAGCAGGGTGTGGAACGCCTGGTTGGCGTCGCGCACCAGACCATCCGCATCGGTCAGGGCGAGGCCGCCCGGCGCCGCCTCCTCGAGACCCGCCCGCTCCGCGGCGGCGAGGGCGCGCTCGTGCGCCGGACGGCGCAGCAGCACCACCAGCGCCGCCGCGCCGACCAGCAGGAAGGAGAGGATGGCAAGCAGCCCGACTGCCGTGAACCGGCCGTGCCACAGGCCGCCAGCACTCAGCCACACCAATCCGATCAGCACATAGGCCGCCGCCGCGGCAAGCCCACGCCGCCCAGCCCGGCCCGTCGGCCAGTTCATGGTCGACGCCGGTGAGGAGGTCCCGGCTCCCAAGGTGCCGGCATGCCCCGCCGTCGCGCAGGGCTGGCCACGGTTCCGCGGCTGCTCAACCGGCTCATCCTGACTAGGTGCCTGCAGCTTGAGGGACGATTCGCCGGGCGACGTTATCGCGGCGTTATGGCTGCGGCAATCCAGCGGCGCCATGCCATTGCAATCGCGGCGCTAGCGGGACCGAGGCGGGAACCGGCGGTTGTACGCCGCGTCGGGACGTCATGCGTGATCGCCTCGCCTCACTCTGGCCCGCCCGAGCGGCATGCCTTCCCCAAGCTTGAACGTCCGGCTCCTGGTCGCCGTCATCGCCGTCGGCCTGGCACTGTGGCTGCTGTCGGACGTCGTGCTGCTGATCTTCCTCGCGGTCCTGATCGCCATCATGCTGCGCGGCCTGTCCGACGCACTGACCCGGCACAGCGGGCTGCCGACCGGCTGGTCGCTGGCATTGGTGTCGCTGCTGGTGCTCGCCGCCGGGCTGGGCCTCGCCTGGTGGGTGGGTCCGCGCTTTGCGCAGCAGGGAGTGCAGCTCTGGTCCGAACTTGACGGCCGCCTCTCGGCCCTGCGCCAGCGCTACGGCGACACGCCGTTCGGCCACCTGATCTTCCACCAGTTGCAGTCGCTGCAGCACGGCGATGTCGCGCTGATCGGCTCGGTGCGCAGCGTCGTGACGTCGACGATCGGGCTGCTCGGCACCGGGCTGATCGTGCTGGTCACCGCGCTCTATCTCGCCATCGACCCGCGCCTGTACATGAACGGCGCGATCGCGCTGCTGCCGCTGCATTATCGGGGCCGGGCGCGCGAGATCATGCTCGAGATCGGC
>DATKQA010000175.1:0-8438 GCA_035523835.1 Candidatus Sulfotelmatobacter sp. | reverse complement strand
CGGAGACCAGCGCCGGCCACTTCTCGGTCTCGGGGACGCATACCTACAGCGCCACGGGCAGCGATACGGCGGTGGTGACCTTGAGCGACTCGCCGGGTTCGGCGAGCGCCACCGCAGATACCACCATCAACGTCGTTCCGCCTGCCGGCCAGACCTTCACCTTCACCACCGGCACGGACAATTTCCATGGCGGTGCGGGAAACGACACCTTCATCGCCAAGTCGGGCACGCTCACCAGCGGCGACGTGGCCGATGGCGGAGGCGGCACCAATACGCTGGAACTGCAGGGTGCCGGCAGTTTCAACCTGGCCACGCCGACGACGCTCACCAACATCCAGGTGATCACCGCGCAAGAAGGTCAGTCGGCAGGGTCTGCCAATGGCCAGATCTTTGCGGCGCAGAATCAGATCATCACTCTGCGGGCGGGGCTCAACGCCACGATCAATGTCAGCGCGGCGACCTTGAACCCGGCCAATCCGAAGCCGGCAACCATCACCATCATCGGTGCCCAGAACAACGACGTCATCAATCTGGCGACCGGCAACGACAGCGTCACCCTCGGCGGCGTCGGCGAAACGGTGAACGGCGGTGGCGGCAACAACATCTTCACCGTCTCCAGCAGCACCATCGGCGCGACCATCAACGGCGGCACCGGTACCAATACTTTGCAGGTCACCGGTGGCGGCACGATGGCGATGGGCAGCAACATCACCGGCATCGCGACCGTGCAGCTCACGCCCGGCACGACCGCTTACAACTTCACCGCCAACGCCATCAGCGGCCTGACGGTGAACGATCTCGGTACAGGCCTGGACACGATCACGGCGGGGGGCGGCAATCAGACCTTGACCGGCGGCGCCGCGGGCAAGGAAACCATGGTCGGCTCTGCCAGCGGCAGCGACACGTTCAAGGACGCGACCGCCTTGCTCAACGGCGATACAATCAAGAACTTCGCCGCACCAGACGACGCGATCGACCTGACCGACCTCAACTCGACGCTGGTCGGGACGCCGCAATTTGTGCAAAGCAGCGGTACTTCGGGCGTGCTGACCGTCACCGATGGCACGCATACCGCCGCCATCACCCTGTTCGGCCAGTTCGTTGCATCCGGCTTCCATACCCAGACCGACGGCGGCACCGGCACGCTAGTCACCTACCAGCCGCCGCAACAGCCGCTAGCGCTCGCGGCGCCGCATGCATAGGAGGCGAATGCAAAATGCGGCAGACGGGTGTCGGAAAATTTTACGCCAAACGAGAAGGATCGCCCCATGCTTGTCTGTAAGTGATTGATCTAAATATATAATAATCTTGGCGCGAATTTTGCTCGGTAGGTTGCCAACGGACCTTGAGGACACGATGATGCGCAGCACTCTAATCGCCATCGGCATGGCTCTGCTGGCCTTCTGTGGAGGCACAGCCCGAGCGGAACTGGTGCTCAACGGCGGCTTTGAGAGCAATGACGGGGTTTCCAGCTTCACGTCATGGACCAACAGCGGGGACGGCATTCTTGTCGACCAGACCTTCCCGAATTCGGGCACGTCGGATGCCGCTTTCACGGCGACCGGTACATTGTCGCAGACACTGGCCACGACCCCGGGCCAGGATTTGACGCTGAGCTTCGCGCTCCTGGATGAAGCGGGCGACTTCTTCGACACGTTCAACGTTTCGCTTGGCGCCTTCAGCACCTCGATCAATGGCTTGTCAGCTCCGGGCTTTTACCAGACGTTTACCTTCACAGTACTGGGTACGGACATAACCAGTCCGAGCACCTCGCTGTCGTTCCAGGGGGAACTTGATCCGACAGGCACCGGAGGTCCATGGAATTTGGACGACGTCTCGGTGACGGAAGCGGCGGCCGTGCCGGAGCCGGCATCACTTGGCATCTTCGGCATCGGTATCCTTGGTTTTGCTTTCCTGTTGCGCCATCGCGCGCGGTTTTATTCATAGCGCCTTCATTTTTCTGCCGGTAACTTAAGGGCTGCGGGTTAGACGGACCTCCTGAAGGGGGAGTCCATGGAGAATGCGACGAAGGCAGCGGTAGTCGCGCTGGATCCGGCGGCGCGGGCCTTGGCTTTCGCGCTGCAGGTTCTCAGCATCCCGGCGGACGCGGCCGATATCAGCCACCATAGCGGCAAACCGTCGCTCGACGAGACCGACCTGCTGCGCGCGGCGAAGCGCTTCCCGGTCAAGGTGCGGGCCGTCAGGTCGAATTTCGACCGTCTCGCCCGGACGCCCTTGCCGGCCCTGGCGGCGCTGAAGGACGGCAACTGGCTGGTAATCGGCAAGGTCGCCGACGGCAAACTGTTGGTGCAGCATCCGGCGGCCCCGCGGGCCGACGTGATGACGCGGGAAGCCTTCCTCGACGTCTGGACCGGGCGCCTGATCCTGCTCTCGCGCCGCGCGCCGCTCGGCGATCCGGCAAGCCGCTTCGGCATCGGCTGGTTCATCGGCGCCGTCGCCAAGTACCGGCACATTCTCGGCGAAGTGCTGCTGGCCTCGTTCTTCCTGCAGTTTCTCGCCTTGCTGACGCCGCTCTTCTTCCAGGTGGTGATCGACAAGGTGCTGGTGCATCGCGGCCTCAGCACACTGGATGTGCTGATGGCGGGATTGGCCATCATCGCCGTCTTCGAAGTGACGCTTGGCGGGGTCAGGACCTTCATCTTCGCCCATACGACGAACCGCATCGACGTCGAGCTCGGCGCGCGGCTGTTCCGGCATCTCTTCGCCTTGCCGATCGCCTATTTCCAGAGCCGCCGCGTCGGCGATTCCGTCGCCCGCGTGCGGGAGCTCGAGAACATCCGCAACTTCATCACCAGTTCGGCGCTGACCCTGGTCATCGACTTGGCTTTCACCACGGTGTTCCTCGCGGTGATGTTCTATTACAGCGCCGAACTGACCTGGATCGTGATCGGCGCCTTCCCCTTCTACATCACGCTGAGCCTGATGGTGGTGCCGGTGTTCCGCCGCCGGCTCAACGAGAAGTTCAAGCGCGGCGCGGAGAACCAGGCGTTCCTGGTGGAGGCGGTGACCGGGGTCGAGACGGTCAAGGCCATGGCGGTCGAGCCGCAGATGCAGCGGCGCTGGGAAGAGCAGCTCGCCGGCTATGTCCGCTCGAGCTTTTCCACCCTGACCCTGGCGACGACCGCCACGCAGATCGCCACCATGCTCAACAAGTGCGTCGTGGTCGCCACGCTGTTCTTCGGCGCCCGGCTGGTGATCGACGGCCAATTGACCGTGGGCGAACTGGTCGCCTTCAACATGCTGGCGGGCAATGTCAGCGCCCCGGTGCTGCGGCTCGCGCAACTGTGGCAGGACTTCCAGCAGGCCAGGGTCTCGATCGACCGGCTGGGCGACATCCTGAACAGCCAGCCGGAACCGAGCCTGACCGGCACCGGCTCGCTGTCGGCCATCCGCGGCGATATCAAATTCGATCACGTGTCGTTCCGCTACCGGGCCGATTCGCAACCGGTGCTAAGCGATGTATCGATTTCGATCGACGCTGGTCAGGTCGTCGGCATTGTCGGTCCCTCCGGCTCGGGTAAGAGCACCTTGGCGAAGCTGGTGCAGCGCCTTTACGTGCCGGAAGCGGGCCGGGTCCTGGTCGACGGCGTGGATTTGGCGCTGGTCGATGCCACCTGGCTCCGGCGGCAGATCGGCGTGGTGCTGCAGGAGAACATCCTGTTCAATCGCAGCGTGCGCGAGAACATCGCCCTGATCGATCCGGCGATGCCGATGGAGCGCGTGGTGCAGGCCGCCGAGCTCGCCGGTGCGCACGAATTCATTGCCCAGCTCCCGCGCGGCTACGACACCGAGATCGGCGAGCGCGGCGCCTCGCTTTCCGGCGGCCAGCGCCAGCGCATCGCCATCGCGCGCGCCCTGATCAACAACCCCCGCATCCTGATCTTCGACGAGGCGACCAGCGCTCTGGACTACGAATCCGAATCGATCATCCAGGCCAACATGCGGCGCATCAGCACCGGGCGGACGGTGCTGGTCATCGCCCACCGGCTGTCGACGGTGCGCGGCGCCGATCGCATTATCACCATCGACGAGGGCCGCCTGGTGGAGGACGGCACGCACGACGAGCTGATGCATCGCGGCGGCCGCTACGCCAGCCTGCATCGGCTGCAATCCGCCGGCCGCTAGGGAAAGGTCGCGGCCATGACCGCAGTCTCGCAATCCGCGCGGCCCGCGAAACCCATGGCGCCGAGGCGGCGCTTCGGCCCGGAAGTCGAGTTCCTGCCGGCGGCGCTCGAAATCGTGGAACGTCCGGTATCGCCGCTGCCGCGCACGATCGCCGCCTTGATCGCCGGCTTCATCGTGATCGCCCTTGCCTGGTCCTGGATCGGCAAGGTGGACATCATCGCCACCGCGCCGGGCAAGATCATTCCCTCGGGCCGGGCCAAGCTCATCCAGCCGCTCGAGATCGGCACCATCAAGGCCATCCACGTCGAGGAAGGCCAGCACGTCGCCAAGGGCGACTTGCTGATCGAGCTCGATCCCACCAGCAACCAGGCCGATCGCGACCGCTATGCTTCGGACTTGCTGCATGCGGAGCTGGATTCGGCGCGGCTGCGGGCGCAACTCGGCCGGATAACCGGCGATCCCTTTGCCAAATTCGCCAATGCCGACCCGGCGATCGTTCAGGTCGCCCGCGACCAGATGGCGGCACAGATGGCCGAGCAGAAGGCGAAGCTCGCGGCCATCGACCGGCAGCTTGCGGAAAAACGCGCGGAAGGCGAGTCGGTCAAAGCGACGATTGCCAAGCTGGAAGCTTCGCTGCCGCTGCTGCAGAAGCAGGCGGAGATTCGCCATGAGGTGTTGAATTCCGGCTACGGCAACAAGATCGCGGATCTTGAAGCGCGGCAGGGCGTCGTCGATCAGAAGAACGAGCTGATCGTACAGCGCCACCATCTGGACCAGACGTCCCAGGCGGTCGAAGCGCTGATTAGCCAGCGTCAGGAGACGCAGGCGGAATACGAGCGCAACATTCTTTCCGACCTGACCAAGGCGGAGACGCTGGCGGCGCAAACCCGCCAGGACCTGCGCAAGGCGACCGACAGGACCGAGCTGCAGCGCCTGACGTCGCCGGTCGACGGCATCGTCCAGCAGCTTGCCGTGCACACCATCGGCGGCGTGGTGACGCCAGCCCAGCAGCTCATGGTCGTCGTGCCGAGCAAGGCCAAGCTCGAGGTCGAGGCGATCGTCGAGAACAAGGATATCGGCTTCGTCGAGCAAGGCCAGCCGGCCGAGATCAAGATCGAGACCTTCAACTTCACCCGGTACGGGCTGCTGCATGGCCGGGTCATGCGGGTCTCGCACGACGCGGTTCCCATGGATAAGCCGACCACGCCGACGCCCGGCTCGGGCCAGCTATCCCTGGCCTCGGCCGAGAACCAACAGCCGCAGCATCTGGCCTATATCGCCCGCATCTCGCTGAATCAGACGGCGATGCGGGTCGGCGACAAGGAAATTCCGCTGGAGCCGGGCGAGGCGGTGACGGTCGAGATCAAGACCGGCCAGCGCCGCGTCATCGACTATCTCCTGTCGCCCTTGCAGAGCTATCGCCATGACGGCCTGCGCGAGCGCTGAGGCAGTGCGGCGGCGAACGGCGATCGGCCGGGCGCCTTGCCCTCTTTCCGGGCGAATCTCGCCGATCTGATCCCCGGTAGCGCCGCGAGGACGCTGGCATGTCGATTGCCGTGCCCCATGCGCGTCAAGGGCGGAGCAGGTTCCGGCTGATTGTGGTACGCCGGCAGGAGGAAACTCCCGCGGCGATTTCATCGAACAATTTGGCATATTGCCCGAAGCAACCTAAGATTGCCTTGCGTGGAATTCCGCAGCTCGGAGCGTGGCAATGGCCGGTCAAGCGAACCTGACCACGGAAGCCGGCGCGTCCGTGGACGACATCCAGCATAGCCCGACCATTGGCCGACGCAGACCGCTTCGGCGCCGGCCTCACCTCCATGCCGCCCTGCTCGGCGTCGCCTGTCTCAGCATGCTGGGGTTTGCCGCCTGCGACGAGCACAAGCAGGGTGCGGCGGCAGCACCCAAGCCGGCGGTGGGCGTGCGTCCCGCGGTGATGAAGGGAGTGAGCCAGTCCTTCGAGTTCGTCGGCCATGTCCAGGCCGTCTACAAGGTAGATCTCCGCGCCCGCATCGAAGGCTTCCTGGAGAGGGTGCTGTTTCGCGAGGGTCAGGACGTCAAGGCCGGAGACCTCCTGTACCAGATCGAGAAGGTGCAGTTTCAGGCGGCCGTCGACCAGGCGAAAGCGAATCTCGCCGCTGCCCAGGCGGTGGTCGTCAATGCCCAGTTGCAATACAACCGCAATCTTGAACTGTCGAAGAAGCAGTTCAGCCCGCAATCGCTCGTCGACGAGCAGAAGGCGGACCTCGACAACGGACGTGCCAAGGTGATGCAGGCGCAGGCGGCGCTGACCGAGGCGGAAGTGAATCTCAGCTACACCGACATCCGCGCCCCGATCGACGGCCGTATCGGTCGCACCGCCTACCAGATCGGTAATCTGGTCAATCCGGCGAGCGGCGTGCTGGCGACGATCGTCAGCCAGGATCCGATGTACGTTCTCTTTCCTGTCAGCGTCCGCGACCTCGAGATCATCCGTGCGTCGCGGCGTGAGGCTGATGGCGGCATGGCCAAGATCGATATCCGGCTGCGCCTCTCCAATGGCCAGGAGTATCCGCAGGCCGGGGCGTGGAACCTGACCGATCCGCAGGTCGATCAGACCACTGACACCCTCATCATGCGGGCGACAATTCCCAATCCCAACCGCTTCCTGATCGACGGTCAGTTCGTCACCGCGGTCATCCAGCAGCGGCGCGAGGAGCCGCGCCTGATCATTCCGCAGGCCGCGCTTCAGGTGGATCAGTCCGGCTACTATGCGCTGGTCGTCGACAGCGAGCACAAGGTCGAACGGCGCCCGGTGAAGACCGGCCCGAACCGTGATACCGACGTGGTCATCACGTCCGGCATCAAGGCGGGCGAGAACGTGATCGTCGACGGCGTCCAGAAAGTGCGTCCCGGCCAGACGGTGCAGGAAACGGTGGTGCAGCCGGCAGCCGGCAGTTGATGGCGAATCCATGATCTCCGGCATCTTTATCGACCGGCCGCGGCTCGCGTTCGTCGTCTCGATCGTGATCACGCTCGCCGGCATCCTGGCGATCCAGGCGATACCCGTTGCGCAATTCCCCGATATCGTGCCGCCCCAGGTCTCGGTCACCACGCTCTATCCGGGAGCCGATGCCGAGACCGTGGACCAGACGGTGGCGCAACCGATCGAGGAACAGATCAACGGCGTCGACAATGCGCTCTACTACCAGTCATCCAGCGGCCAGGACGGCAGCTACAACCTCACGGTCACCTTCGCGCTCGGTACCGACCCGGACATCAATACCGTCAACGTGCAGAACCGCGCCCAGCTCGCGGTTCCACAACTGCCGAACGAGGTCCAGGCGCAGGGGCTGGTGATCCGCAAGAAGCTGGCGGCGCTGCTGCAGGTCATCACCATCTACTCGCCGAAGAATACGCACGACGCACTGTTTCTGAACAACTATGCCACGATCAACGTGATCGACCCGCTGTCGCGCATCCGCGGTGTCGGACAGGCCATCCTGTTCGGTCCTTCCGACTATTCGCTGCGGCTGTGGCTCGATCCGGACCGGCTCACCGCGTTCAGTCTCACGCCGAACGATGTGGTCGCGGCGGTGCAGAGCCAGAACGTGCAAGCGGCGCTCGGTCGCATCGGCTCGGCGCCGACGCCGCATCTGCAGCAAGTGCAGCTCACCATCAAAACCGAAGGCCGGCTGACCAAGCCGGACGAGTTCGCGAACATCATCGTGCGCTCCAATCCGGACGGCTCGGTGGTGCGGGTGAAGGACGTGGCGCGCGTCGAGCTCGGCGCCAAGACGCTCGAGCGCTACAGCCGGTACGACGGCGAGCCGACCGCCGCGATCGGCATCTACCAGTCGCCGGGCGCCAACGCGGTCGAGGTGGCGCGCCAGGTCCGCGAGGTGATGGACGGGCTGAAACAGCGCTTTCCCGACGACATCGCCTATACCGTCTTCTTCGACAATACCGTGTTCGTGACGGCCACCGTCGCCGAGGTCGTGCGCACCCTCGCCATTGCCTTCGTCCTGGTGGCGATCGTCGTCTTTCTCTTCCTCGGCAAGCTCAGGACCACCCTGATCCCCCTGGTCGCCGTGCCCGTTTCCATCATCGGCACCTTCGCGGTCATGCTGGTCATCGGCTATTCCGCCAACACCGTGTCGCTGCTTGCCCTGGTGCTGGCCATCGGCATCGTCGTCGACGATGCGATCGTGGTCATCGAGAACGTCGAACGGGTGATCGACGAGGAGCCTGGACTGACGGTCCAGGAGGCCACCAAGAAGGCGATGAGGGAAATCACCGGCCCGATCATCGCC
>DATKQA010000174.1:0-18815 GCA_035523835.1 Candidatus Sulfotelmatobacter sp. | reverse complement strand
GACTGGCGGCGGCAGACCGCGATCAACCTCGACGGCGTGTTCCTGTCGGTGAAATACGCCATCCCGGCCATGCGCCGCGCGGGCGGCGGGTCCATCATCCTGATGTCGTCGGTGGCGGGGCTGCGCGGTTCGCCGACCCTGGCCGGCTATTGCGCCACCAAGGGCGGCGTCCGGCTCTTCGCCAAGGCGATCGCCATGGAGTGCGCCTCCAATCACGACGGCATCCGGGTCAATTCGGTACATCCCGGCATCATCGACACGCCGATCTGGGGCAAGCTGCCGGCCGGCGCCATGCAGGGCGGCCGCAACGCGCCGATCGACGTCAACGAGATCGCCAAGGCTGGCGCGCCGCTGGCGCGGGCCGGCCGGGCCCAGGACATCGCCAACGGCGTGCTGTTTCTCGCCTCCGACGCGTCGAGCTATGTCACCGGCACCGAACTGGTCATCGACGGCGGCATCACCAGCGGGGCGGTGCGCCGCGGCTGAGGCAGGGCGCCGCCATTGAAGGGCGCGTCGCTTGCGCTACAATCGGCGCCGAAGAGGAAACGCAGGGCATGAGCAAGCGACCGGAATTGCCGCCGCGGCAGGCGCGGCGGAAGGGCGAAAAGGCTGCGCTCGACGGCATCCGCGTCGTCGATTTCACCCGCGTCATCGCCGGGCCGATGTGCACGCAGATGCTGGGCGATCTCGGCGCCAGCGTGATCAAGGTGGAAAACCCCGACGGCGGCGACGATTCCCGCAGCTTCCAGTACGGCGAGATCGCCGGCGAGACCAGTTCCTTCCTCAGCCTCAACCGCAACAAGCGGAGCATCGCCCTCGACCTCGCCTTGCCGGCGGCCCAGGAAGTGGCGCGGGCCTTGATCGCGCGCGCCGACGTGGTGGTGGAGAATTTCTCCACCGGCATCATGGAGCGTTTCGGCCTGGACTATGCGACGGTGTCGCGCGGCAATCCGCGCCTGGTCTATTGCTCGATCTCGGCCTACGGCCGCAAGGGTCCCTTCGCCGAGCGGCCGGGCTACGACCCGATCACCCAGGCGGAAAGCGGCTTCATGTCGATGAACGGCTTTCCCGACCAGGTGCCGGTGCGCACCGGCGCGCCGGTCATCGACCTTTCCACCGGCATCATGGCCTGCAACACCATCCTCGCGGCGCTCTTGGCCCGCGACCGCCTCGGCCAGGGGCAGCAGGTGGAGGTCGTGCTGTTCGACATGGCGGTGGCCATGCTCGGCCACTACAGCATGAACTACCTGGTCACCGGCGAGAACCAGAGCCGCTTCGGCCATGCGCCGGGCGGCTCGCCGATCAACGGGCTGTTCATTGCCGCCGACGGACCCTTCTTCATGACCTGCGCCAACGACCGGCTCTATCGCCGCCTGGCGGGCGAGGTGCTGGGGCGTCCCGACCTGGCGAACGATCCCGCCTTTGCCACGGCGCGCGCGCGTTCGGAGAACAAGGAGAAGCTCCGCGCCATCCTGACGGAGATTTTCGCCGGGCAGCCGCGCGACGTCTGGGTGGCGAAGATGAAGGCCGCCAAAGTGCCGGCCGGCTATGTGCGTACCGTCGAGGAGGCGCTCAATGCGCCGGAAGTGCGCCTGCGCGAGCGGGTCGGCGCGATAGCGCATCCCAAGGCCGGCACGGTGCCGAATGTCGAGCCGCCCTATCAGCTCAGCCTGACGCCCACTATCGATCCCGTCGCCGCGCCGCTCCTCGGCCAGCATACGCAGGCGGTGCTGCACGATGCGCTTGGCTATGATGATGCCGAAATCGCCAGGCTGGCGGCTGCCGGCGCCTTCGGGCGGGCGAAAGCACGGTAGTATAGCGAGAGGACAGGCCCATGGACTTTGCCGATACGCCGGAGCAGGCGGCCTTCCGCGCCGAGGTCAGGGGGTGGCTGGCCGCCAATCTGCCGGAGGCCATCCGCGTCGACGATGCGGCCGACCAGCGCATCGCGCCGGATCGCGAGATCCTGAAGCAGCGCATCGCCTGGCAGAAGACCATGCACGCCGCCGGCTGGGTCGGCCTGTCCTGGCCCAGGGAATACGGCGGCCGCGGCGCCAGCTTCATCCAGCAGGTGATTTTCGACGAGGAATATACCCGCGCCCGTGCGCCGGTGCTGCCGGCGCAAAGCGGCCTCAGCCTGCTCGGGCCGACCCTGATCCATTGGGGCAACGAGGCGCAGAAGCAGCGCTACCTGCCGCCGATCCTGCGCGCCGACGAACTCTGGTGCCAGGGCTACTCCGAGCCGGGCGCCGGCGCCGACCTTGCCGGCCTGCGCACCCGCGCGGTCGACCAGGGCGACCATTTCCTGGTGAACGGGCAGAAGGTCTGGACGTCGGGCGCGCACTTCGCCGACTGGTGCTTCCTCCTGGTGCGCACCAATCCGGATGCGCCGAAGCACCAGGGCATCAGCTATCTCCTGGTCGATATGAAGACGCCGGGCATCACCGTGCGTCCGCTGGTTCTGTTGAACGGCCATCGGCATTTCAACGAGGTCTTCTTCGAGGACGTCAAGGTGCCGAAGGAGAACCTGGTCGGGCCGCTGAACCAGGGTTGGAAGGTCGCCATCACCACCCTGATGTTCGAACGCAGCGGCGCCGGCGGGCGGGACCATGCGCAGCAGATCGCCCGCCTGGTCGAGCTGGCCAAGCAATTGCCGACCCGCCAGGAGCCGGCCTGGAACGACACCCATGTACGCCAGCAACTGGCCCAGCTCGCCATCGAAGCCAAGGCGCTGGAGGTGACGCGGTTGCGCGGCCTGACCCGCCGCCTGCGCGGCGAGCCGCCGGGGCCGGAAGGCTCGATCCTGAAGCTCTTCGGCTCCGAGCTTGCCGTGCGCATCTCCGACTTTGCCAGCGCGCTGCTCGGGCTCTACGCCACCATCGACGAGCCGACCGAGGCGGTGGCCGATGCGCCGCGCTGGTATCAGCGCGTGCTCGGCGCGCGGCAGTACACGATCGCCGGCGGCACCAGCGAAATCCAGCGCAACATCATCGGCGAGCGCGTGCTCGGCCTGCCGAAAGGATGAGCCATGGACGTCGGCTTCAGCCAGGAACAGGAGCTGCTGCGCGACGCGGCGCGCAAGTTCTTCGAACGCGAATGCCCGACCGCCTTCGTGCGCCAGCGCATGGCGGAACCGGCGGCGGTCACCGACGAATTCTGGCGCAAGCTCGCCGAGCAGGGCTGGCTCGGCGTGATCTATCCGGAGGACGTCGGCGGCAGCGGCCTCGGCCTGGTCGAACTCATCGTGCTGATGGAGGAGATGGGCCGGGTGGTCATGCCCGGACCCTATCTGGCCACCGTGCTGCTCGGCGGCCTGAGCATTCTGGAGGCGGGATCGGCGGCGCAACGCCAGGCCTGGCTGCTGCGCATCGCCGCCGGCGCCGCCAAGGCGGCGCTGGCCCTGACCGAGCCGAACGCGCGCTGGGACGCTGCCGGGGTCACCGTCACGGCGCGCGAAACGGCCGGCGGCTTCACGCTCTCGGGGAGCAAGCTTTTCGTGCCCGACGCGCATCTGGCCGACATTCTCGTGGTCGCGGCCCGTACCCGCGAGGGCAGCACGGCGGATGACGGCGTCAGCCTGTTCCTGGTGTCACGGGAAACGAAAGGCCTGAGCGTCAGCCTGCTGCCGACCATCGATGGAACCCGCAAGCTCTGCGCCGTCAGGCTCGACAACGTTAGCCTCGGCGGCGAGGCGCTGCTCGGCGAGAAACACGGCGGTTGGCCGCCGTTGCAGCGCGTGCTGCAGCAGGCGACTGTGGCGCTCGCGGCCGAAATGTGCGGCGGCGCCCAGGCGGTGCTCGACATGACCGCCGCCTATGCCAAGCTGCGCATCGCCTTCGACAAGCCGATCGGCAGTTACCAGGGCGTCAAGCACCGTGCCGCCGACATGTTGGTCGACGTGGAGAACGCGAAGTCGCTCACCTACTACGCGGCCTGGGCGGTCGACGGCAGATTGCCGGAGGCGCCGCTCGCCGTCTCCATGGCCAAGGCCTATGCCTCCGACGCCTATCGCAAGGTCGCCGGCGCCGGCATCCAACTGCACGGCGGCATCGGCTTCACCTGGGAGCACGACCTGCAGCTCTATTTCAAGCGCGCCAAGGCCAGCGAGGTCGCGTTCGGCGATGCCGGCTATCATCGCGAACGGGTGGCGGCGCTGATCGGGGCATAGGGAGGGAGGCACGCCATGCAAGCGGTCGCCACGGGCTACGGCCTTATCGAAGGGCCGGTGTGGGATGCGGCCAAGGGGCTCTATTTCAGCGACGTGCTGAACGGCGGCGTCTCGCTGCTCGATCGGCAGGGCAAGGTGTCGGTCGCCATCGAAAAGCGTCGCGGCATCGGCGGCATGGCGCTGCATGTGGCCGGCGGCCTGGTGGTCGGCGGCCGCGACATCGCCTTCATCAGCCTGAGCGACGGCCGCAGCAAGGTGCTGCTGACCAAGGAGGTGACGCCGATCGCCATCGGCTTCAACGATCTGACCACCGACAAGGCCGGGCGCATCTACGTCGGCTCGCTGGCCTACCGCGTCTTCGGCGGCGAAACGCCGCGGCCGGGCCACCTGCATGTCATCGATCTCGACGGGTCGGTGCGCACCATTTCCGACGGCATCATGCTGACCAATGGGCTCGGCGTATCGCCCGACGGCAAGCGGCTCTATCACTCCGACGCACGCGGCGGTCTGGTCAGGGTCTACGACGTGCAGCCGGACGGTTCGGTCGGTCCCTGGCGACAATTCGCCTCGCTCGGCGAAACGAGCGTCGCCGACGGCCTCAAGGTCGCCGCCGACGGTTCGGTCTGGGTCGCCGATGCCCACGGCGGGCGCGTGGCCGTGTACGAGCCGGACGGGCGCCATCGCCAGGACCTGGCCGTGCCGCTGCCCATGGTGACCAGCCTCTGCTTTGCCGGCGACGACCTGCGCGATCTCTATGTGGTGACCGGCTCGAACGGCGGCCCGCACGCCAACTGCGGCACCGTGTTCCGCACCCGCGTCGATGTCGCCGGCTTGCCGCTGGCGCCGGCGCGCGTGGCGATCGACTAGCCCGGCGCCGCCCCGGCGATGACATAGGACGCGAGCGCCTGGCGCATCGGCGCGTCGATCGCGAGCGGCCTGCTGCCCTGCAATTGCACGACGGTCATCTCGGCCGTGGCGATGCAGGCGCCGTCCTTGAAGGCGGCGGCGCCGAGGCGGATCGACGAATTGCCGACGGCGAGCACGCCACAGCCGATTTCGACCTCGCCGGGCCAGTGCGATTCGCGGAGGTAGTTCACGTCGACCCGGGCGGCGACGAAGCGGCGCGTCGCCGCCCCGTCGCGTGGCAGGGTTTGATGCATGAAGGCGAGCCGCCCGGTCTCGAAATAGGCCACCACGGCGACGTTGTTGACATGGCCGCCGGCGTCCTGGTCGGAGAAGCGCACGGTGTCGCGCGACCAGTGGCGATAGAGCCTGCGGTCGCTCAGGTGATTGCGGCGGGCCACGTCATCCCTCGTCTCAATATTCTATGCGGCGGGAGCTTACCGCAGGCACAGACATATGCTACAGCGCTGTCGGTCCCGGTTGCTGAGGTGGGGGCTCGCGATGCGGTATTGGACGCTGGTGGCAATTCTTCTCGCTGTGATGGCCGGCACTCCGGCCTTGGCGCGAGACGGCGGCGCGGAGCCGTCGGGGGATTGGCGCTACTACGGCGGCGACGCCGGCGGCAGCCGCTACTCTCCCTTGACGCAGATCACCAAAGAAAATGTCGCGCAACTGAAGGTCGCCTGGGAGTACCACACCGGCGATGTATCCGATGGCAGCGGCGGCCGCCCGAAAAGCGAGTTCGAGGCCACGCCGATCGTCGTCGATGGCACGCTCTATCTCAGCACCGCCTTCAATCGGGTGGTGGCGCTCGACCCGGAGACGGGCAGGGAGAAATGGGCCTTCGATCCGAAAATCGATCAGAAAGTCCCCTATTCCGAAGGCTTGCTGAATCGCGGCGTGACCTTCTGGTCCGGCGGCAGCCGAGCCAAGGAACTCACCTGCCGGCGCCGCATCTTCATCGCCACCATCGATGCGCGCTTGTTCGCGCTCGATGCGGCGAGCGGGCGGCCCTGCGCCGATTTCGGCAGTGCCGGCGTTGTCGATCTGGCCCGGGGCATTTCCCACATTACGCGTCGCGGCGAGTTCGAAGAAACCTCCGCACCGGTGGTGGCGGGCGATCTGGTCATCGTCGGCTCATCGATCGCCGACAACGACCGGGTGGACAGCCCCGATGGCGCGGTGCGAGCCTTCGATGCGCGCACCGGCGCCCAGCGCTGGAGCTGGCAGCCGCTGTCGCCGAGGCTGGCGCCGACCGGTGCCGGGAATGCCTGGGCGACAATGTCGGTCGATGCGGCGCGCGGGCTCGTGTTCGTGCCGACCGGCAGCGCCAGTCCCGACTATCACGGCTTCAAGCGCCCCGGCGACGACAAGTGGTCGGATGCCGTCGTGGCCCTGGCGGTGAAGACCGGTAAGCTGGTCTGGGGCTTTCAACTCGTTCACCATGACCTGTGGGACTATGACACGGCGTCGCAGCCATTGCTGGCGACGCTTCGGCGAGCCGGGATCGCGGTGCCGGTGGTCATCCAGGGCAACAAGACGGGGAATCTTTTCGTCCTGCGACGGGAGACCGGCATACCGGTGTTCGGTGTCGAGGAGCGTGCGGTGCCGAAAAGCGATGCCGAGGGCGAGCAAGCGTCGCCGACCCAGCCCTTTCCCATGGCGCCGCCGCCGCTGGTGCCGCAGCGGCTCACCGCCGATGACGCCTGGGGGCCGACGCCGGCGGATCGGGAGGCCTGCCGCCAGAAGATGGCGCATCTTCGCACCGAGGGGATTTTCACCCCGCCGAGCCCGGGCGGCAGCATCGCCTTCCCCGGCAATATCGGCGGCATGAATTGGAGCAGCGGCGCCTTCGATCCGAAACGCCAGCTCTTTGTGACCAACGTGAACATTTTGCCGATGGAGGTTCACCTTATTCCTCGCGCGGGCTATGAGGCGGTCGAGAAGCAGGCGAAGCAGGGTCGGTTTCGCGCCGAGGTCTCGCCGCAGCACGGTACGCCCTATGGCATGAGCCGCGAGGTGCTGCAGTCGCCTTCCGGCCTGCCCTGCAATCCGCCGCCCTGGGGCGAACTGGTCGGCGTCGATCTTGGCAAAGGCAGCATCCGCTGGCACGTGGCGCTCGGCAGCACCGCGGAAATGTTGCCCGGCAGCAATATCGTCGGCACACCGAGCCTCGGCGGACCGATCGTCACCGCCAGCGGCCTCGTCTTCATCGCCGGCGCCATGGACGGCTATTTGCGCGCCTTCGACAGCGAGACCGGCAAGGAGCTCTGGAAGGCTCGGCTGCCGGCGGGTGGCCAGGCGACACCCATGACCTATCGGCTTCGCCGCGGCGGCAAGCAATTTCTGGTCATTGCCGCCGGCGGTCATGGCAAGCTCGGCACCAAGCTCGGCGATTCCGTGGTCGCCTATGCGCTGCCTTAACATGACGCCGGCGCATTGCGCAATTCGCCTCTTAAGATCATGCTCGGACAAAGCCAGGGAGGATGCCGATGAAAGCCGGTGACGCGATAGCCAGGATCCTCAAGCTTGAAGGCGTCGACATGCTGATCGGCTATCCGGTCAACCATGTCATCGAGGCGGCGGCGCGCGCCGATATCCGCACCATCATCGTGCGCCAGGAACGGGTCGGCCTGCACATGGCCGATGCCATCTCGCGGCTGAGCAGCGGCAGGAAGCTCGGCGTCTTCGCCATGCAGCATGGGCCGGGGGCGGAAAACGCCTTCGGCGGCGTCGCCCAGGCCTTCGGCGAATCGGTGCCGATCCTGGTGCTGCCGATGGGCTATCCGCGGCGCCAGGCGCATGTGGCGCCGAACTTCAACTCGGTGCTGAACATGCAGCACATCACCAAGTCGGCCGAGCCGATCACGCTCGCCGGCGAGATTCCCAACATCATGCGCCGCGCCTTCACCCGGCTTCGCAACGGCCGCGGGGGCCCGGTGCTGGTGGAGATTCCCTCCGATCTCTTTGCCGAGGAGGTCGGCGATTTCGATTATGCGCCGGCGATCGCCACGCGGAGCGGGCCGGATCCGGCCGACGTGGCGAAGGTCGCCGAAGTCCTGGTCAATGCCAGGCGGCCGGTGATCTATGCCGGCCAGGGTGTGCACTATGCGCGCGCCTGGCCGCAATTGAAGCGCCTCGCGGAACTGCTCGGCGCGGGCGTCACCACCAGCCTGCAGGGCAAGAGCGCCTTCCCGGAGAGCCATCCCTTGTCGCTCGGCTCCGGCGGACGGGCGATCCCGCGCTCGGTGCATCATTTTCTGCAGCAGGCCGACGTGATCTTCGGCATCGGCTGCAGCTTCACCAGCACCAACTTCGGCGTCGCCATGCCCAAGGGCAAGACCGTCATCCAGGCGACGCTGGACGCAACCGACCTGAACAAGGACGTGGCGATCCGCCATGCCTTGCTCGGCGATGCCGCGCTGACCCTCGAGGCGCTCATCGCCGAGGTCGAACCGCGGCTCAAGGGCAAGCCGCGCGATGCCGGACCGGTGGCGCGCGAGACGGCGGAGATCAAGCGCGCCTGGCTCGATGGCTGGATGCCGAAGCTGATGAGCCAGGAAACGCCGCTGTCGCCCTATCGCGTGCTGTGGGACCTGCACAATACCGTCGATCGCGCCAATACCGTCATCACCCACGACGCCGGCAGCCCGCGCGACCAGCTCTCGCCGTTCTGGGAAGCGCCGGTGCCGCTGTCCTATATCGGTTGGGGCAAGACCACCCAGCTCGGCTATGGTCTAGGCTTGGCCATGGGCGCCAAGCTGGCGCAGCCCGACAAGCTCTGCATCAACGTCTGGGGCGATGCGGCGATCGGTTTCACCGGCATGGATTTCGAGACCGCGGTGCGCGAGCGCATCCCGATCCTGTCGATCCTGCTGAACAACTTCTCCATGGCGATCGAGCTGAAGGTCATGCCGGTGGCGACGGAAAAATACCGCAGCACCGATATATCCGGCGACTATGCCGCCATGGCGCGAGCCTTCGGCGGCTACGGCGAGCGGGTCATCAACCCCGGCGACATCGTGCCGGCCATTCGCCGTGGCATCGAGCAGACCAGGAAGGGCGTGCCGGCGTTGCTCGAATTCATCACCAGCAAGGAAGTCACCATCTCCACCTTCAACTGACAGCCTCGGCGACGAAGGGGTTGCGCAGGGTGCCGATGCCGGCGATGTCGATCTCGACGACATCGCCGGCCTTCAGGTCGGGCGAGACGCCGTCGGTGCCCATCCAGATGACATCGCCGGGATGGAGCGTCAGGTAGCGGCTCATGGCGCTGATGAAGGTGGCGACGCCGAACAGCATGTCGTTGGTCGGGAAGCGGATGGTCTGCCGGCCGTTGACCCGGACGATGGTTTCCATGGCCTCGAGCTTCGCCTCGGTGTCGATCCAGGGCCCCATCGGCTTGAAGGTGTCGGTATTCTTCGCCCGCCAGAGGGTGCGGTCGCTCTTCTGCCAGGTGCGTTCGCTGACATCGTTGCCGATCGTATAGCCGAGCACGCAGGATAGCGCGTCGCGCTCGCTCAGGTGCTTCGCCTTCTTGCCGATGACCACAACCAGCTCGCCTTCGTACTGCACCTTCTCGCTGGCATCGCGCGGAATGACGACCGGCTCGCCGTGGGCGAGCAGCGCATTGTTGGCGCGATAGCCGATATCGGGCTTCTCGGGGAAGTCCGGCGTGCGGCCGCTGGCCTTGGCCATGTCCTTGATGTGCGCGGTGTAGTTCAGGCCGGCGCAATAGAAGGTGCGGGGGATCACCGGCACCTCGATCTTGACCGCATCGAGCGCGTGCCGGCGCGAGGTTTTTTCGTAGGCGCCGAAGGGGTCGCCGCTGACCTCAATGATCCGCTCGCCTTCGAGGATGCCGTAGGCCGTGCGGCCCGAGGTCGAGAACCTGATCCAGCGCATGGGAAACCTCGTCGCTTCGTCGTCTCGCGCCGCAAAAGGCTATCACGCGCGCTTGCGGCACAGAACAGCGGCGGCGATTGACGCGCTCCGGCGGCGCGCCTAGCTTGGCGCGACAGGGAGCGGAGGAACGCCATGCTGAGCCGCGCCGACAACGAACTCCTGACGCAGACCAACGCCGGCACGCCGATGGGCGATTATATCAGGCGCTTCTGGCTGCCGGTCGCGGTCGCGAGCGAGATCGCCGAGCCGGATTGCGACCCCGTGCGGGTACGGCTTCTCGGCGAAGACCTCGTGCTGTTCCGCGATACCGAAGGGCGCATCGGCCTGCTTGACGAGCTCTGCCCGCATCGCCTGGCCAGCCTCTATTTCGGCCGCAACGAGGCCTGCGGCATCCGCTGCATCTACCACGGCTGGAAATTCGACGTCACCGGCGCCTGCCTCGACATGCCGAACGAGCCGCCGTCGAGCAATTTCAAGCACAAGGTCAGGGCCAAGGCCTATCCGACGCGCGAGCGCGGCGGCGTCGTCTGGGCCTATATGGGGCCGCCGGAGAAGCGGCCGGATTTTCCGGCTTTCGAATGGCTCGACGTGCCGTCGTCGCATCTCTATGCGTCGCGCTGGCAGATGGATTGCAACTTCGTGCAGGCCATGGAAGGCGAGATGGATACCTCGCACGTCGGCTTCCTGCACAGCCGGGTGGACAAGCTCGCCGACAACAAGATGGCGCTCACCGGCGCCTTCTTCCACGAAGACCGGGTGCCGAAGTTCCATATCGAGCGCACGGCCTACGGCATGATCGCCGCCGGTCGGCGCATCGTCGAGGGTGACAAGGCCTTCTGGCGCATGAACCAGTTCCTGCTGCCCTTCTACACCATGATCCCGCCCGTCGAAGGCAATCCGCTCCTCACCCGCGCCTGGATTCCGCGCGACGACGAATCGAGCTGGGTGATCTGCGTCACCTTCCGTCCCGACCGGCCGCTCGGCAACCAGGAAGTCGCCGATTGGCGCGCCGGCGTGACCTCGCATCGCGAGGTGGTTCCCGGCACCACGCGGCCGCGCGCCAACCGCGATAACGAATACCTGATCGATCGCCGCAAGCAGCGCACCACCTTGTTCTCCGGCATCGAGGGCGTGCGCAACCAGGACGCCTGCGTCACCGAGAGCCCCGGGCCGATCGTCGATCGCACGCGCGAGCATCTGGGGGTCAGCGACAGCGCCGTCATCCAGATGCGCAAGGCGATGATGGAGGGTGCGCGGGCGCTGCAGGAAGGGCGGGAGCCCGAGCCGGCGCAGCAGGGCGAACTCTATCGCATCCGCGCCGGCTATGCGGTGATTCCGCTGGATATGCCCTACGAGGCGAGCGCGGAAATCCGCGCCTCGATGCTGGTGCCTTAGGACGCTTCGCCGATGCCGGTGCGGAAGGTCGAGGGCGTCATGTCCTTGACCGAAGCGGCGCGTTTCGACAGCCAGTAGCTATAGGGCGAGGGCATGAGTTCGAAGCGCCGGTCGACGCCGAGCTTCTGCGCCGCGTCCATCGGCCAGTTCGGGTTGTAGAGAATTTCGCGCGCCAGTGCGATCAGATCGGCCTGGCCGCGCTGCAGGATCTGCTCTGCCTGGTCGGCATGGACGATCAGGCCGACCGCCATGCTCATCATCTTGGCCTCGCGGCGGATTGCCTCCGCATAGGGCACCTGGTAGCCGTAGCCGACCGGGCCGGCGCTCACCACCGGGCGGCCGAGCATGCCGCCGGAGCTGCAGTCGATCACGTCGACGCCCTTCGGATTGACGATGCGTGCGAGCGCGATGCTCTGCTGCGGCCCCCAGCCGGCATCGTCCTCGACCGAGAGGCGCAGGAACAACGGTTTGTGCGCCGGCCAGTTGGCACGCACGCATTCGACCACTTCGACGGCGAAGCGCATGCGGTTCGTTTCCGAACCGCCGTAGTCGTCGTTCCGCTTATTGGCATGTGGCGAGAGGAACTGGTGGATCAGGTAGCCGTGCGCGCCGTGAATGTCGAGCACGTCGAAGCCGGCGGCGTCGGCCCGCGCCGCGGCCCTGCCCCAGGCCTCGATCGCGCGCGGAATCTCGTCGCGGCTGAGCGCGCGCGGCGGCGGCTCGCCTTCGCCGGCCGACAAGGGGCTCGGGCCGACGATCTCCCAGGCGTCCCAGTCGTCGATCTCGGGCGAGGGCTTGAGCGGCCGGCCGCCTTCCCAGGGCCGTTCCAGCCGGGCGCGCCGGCCGGCATGGCCGAGCTGGATGCCGGGGACGGCGCCGTGCTGGCGGATGAAATCGGCGATGCGGCGGAAGGCGGGCACGAAACTGTCGTCCCACAGGCCGAGGTCGCCGACGGTGCCGCAGCCGCGCCGTTCCACCTTGGTGGACTCTACGATCACCAGCCCGGCGCCGCCGGCGGCGAAACGGCCGGCATTCATCAGGTGCCAGTCGGTCGGAGCGCCGCGCACCCCGGAATATTGGTGCATCGGCGCCACCACGACGCGGTTCTTCAGCGCGACCTCGCGCAACCGGATCGGCGAGAACAAAATCGGCGCAACCATGAACCCCCTCCCAGCAATGCCCTAGATTTGCGCCTTGCGACGCCGCCGTCGAGCGTGAATTATGCCGGCTGACAGTCGCACTATAGCGGCCCGGCCCTCCGGCCGGGCAGGAATCGGGAGGGCAGCATGAAGCCAGTCACGATCGGCGCCGCGACGGTGACCCGGATCGAGGAGAGCTACGAGCCGAATTTTTCCGCCGCCGCGTTCTTTCCCGATTGGCGGCCGGAGATCGTCGATGCGCATCGCGACTGGATGGTGCCGGCCCACTACGATCCCGCGAGCGACTTCCTCAAGCTCAGCGTGCATAGCTGGCTGATCAAGCTCGATGGCCGCACCATCCTCGTCGATACCTGCGTCGGCAACCACAAGGAGCGGCCGGCGCGGCCGAAATGGCACCGCATGGAGACGCGCTACCTGCAGCGCCTTGCCGATGCCGGCGTGAAGCCCGACGAGATCGACCTGGTCATGTGCACCCACCTCCATGTGGATCACGTCGGCTGGAACACGCGGCTCGACAACGGCCGCTGGGTGCCGACCTTCCCGAAGGCGCGCTACGTCTTCAGCCAGGCCGACTACGACTACTACGCGGCGCTCGACCGTGATCCCGAGAAAGGGCCGGCCAATCACGGCTCGTTCCGCGACAGCGTGCTGCCGGTCGTCGACGCCGGCCTGGCCGACATCGTCGGCGGCGCGCATGCGCTGGACGAGCACCTGTCGATCGAACCGGCGCCCGGCCATACGCCCGGCAGCATCGCCATAAAGCTGACATCAAGGGGCGCCGGCGCGGTCTTCTCCGGCGACATCCTGCATCACGCCATCCAGCTATCGCATCCCGAATGGAACAGCTTCGTCTGTGCCGACGCCGCCGATGCGCGCAAGAGCCGGCGCCAGGTGTTGGAGCACTGCGCCGGCAGCGGCGCGCTGCTGATGCCGGCGCACTTCGGCGCGCCCTTCGTCTGCCATGTGGAAGAGAAGGGCAAGGCCTTCGCGCCGCGCTTCGTCTAGAGCGGCGGGGGAGGTCGTGGCACCGTGAGCCAGGCAGCGCCACTGTCGTTTTCGCTTGGCGGCCGCCGGGTCTGGGTCGCCGGCCACCGCGGCATGGCCGGCTCCGCCGTGGTGCGCCGGCTTGCCGCCGTCGGCTGCGAAATCCAGACCGTCGATCACGCTGCGCTCGATCTGCGGCGCCAGGCCGAGGTGGAGCATTGGATGGCGCGGATGCGGCCCGAGGTGGTCTTCGTCTGCGCCGCCACGGTCGGCGGCATTCATGCCAACATGACCCGGCCGGCCGAATTCCTCTACGACAACCTGGTCATGGAGACGAACATCATCCACGCGGCGAAGGCGGTCGGCGTGGCCAAGCTGATTTTTCTCGGCTCCTCCTGCATCTATCCGCGCGCCGCGCCGCAGCCGATGCGGGAAGATCAGCTCCTGACCGGGCCGCTGGAGCCGACCAACGAGTGGTACGCGGTGGCCAAGATCGCCGGCATCAAACTCTGCCAGGCCTATCGCCGGCAATACGGCTGCGATTTCATTTCCGCCATGCCGACCAATCTCTATGGCCCCGGCGACAACTACGATCTCGAACAGGGCCACGTCGCCGCGGCGCTGCTGGCGAAAATTCATCGCGCCAAGGTGGAGCGCCTGCCGGAGGTGACGGTGTGGGGCACCGGCAAGCCGATGCGCGAGTTTCTCTATGCCGACGACCTTGCCGACGCCCTGGTGTTCCTGGCCGAGCACTATAGCGGCGAGGCGCATGTCAACGTCGGCACCGGCATCGAGATCACCATCGCCGACCTGGCCAGGCTGATCGCCCGCGCCGTCGGCTACGACGGGAAATTCGCCTTCGATGCCGGCAGGCCGGACGGCATGCCGCGCAAGGTGATGAACGTCGACCGCCTGGCCGCCATGGGCTGGCGGGCGAAGACCGACCTCGAACAGGGCTTTCGCCTCGCCTACCAGGCCTTTCTGGCCGAGGGTGCCGGCCGGCGCGTTTCCGCCCGCACGGTGAAATAGAGATCTTCCATCGCTCCGATCATGCGCCGGACGGTGAAATTCTCGGCGCGGGCAAGCGAGGCCGCGGCCATCGCCCGCCGCAAGCCGGGATCGGCCGCCAGCTTGCGGATCGCGGCCGCCAGCGCGTCCGCCGAAGCTGGTGCCACGATCATGCCGTTCTCGCCGTCGGCGATCGCTTCGCGGGTGCCGCCGACGGGCGTGCTGACGATCGGCAGACCGGCAAAGAGCGCCTCGATCAGCACATAGGGAAAACCTTCGTAGAGCGAGGACAGGGCCAGCATGTCGAAGGCCGGCATGTAGGGACGCGCCTCGACCGCGCCGAGCCAGCGTGTCCGCCCGCCGAGGCCGGCCCGCTGCAATCGTGCTTCCAGGCTGGCGCGCTTCGGCCCGTCGCCGATGAAGAGAAAGACGAGTTGCGGCAGTTCCGGCAGAAGCTGCTCGGCGGCGGCGACGAGATATTCCGGCGCCTTCTGCTCGTCCATGCGGCCGACGAAGCCGACGACGACGTGCTCGGTGCCAAGGCCGAGGCGGTCGCGCAGCCTCGCGCGCGGCTCGGCGGCGAGCCTGGAGGCGCCATGCGTGATGATGCTCAGCCGATGCGCGGCGATGCCCAGTTGTTGCGCATGCTCCCGCTCGAATTGCGAGCAGCAGATGATCCGGTCGCCCCACCGCGCCAGCCGCGCTTCGAGCGCGCGGTACAAATGCTGCTTCGCGCCGCGTTTGAGCGGCGACATGGTGATGAAGGCATGCGGCGTATAGACGATGGGCCCGAGGCCGTAGAGCCGCATCAGCCGCGCATAGCCGCCGCCTTTCGAACTATGGCCATGGATGACGTCGAACGGGCCTTCGCCAACCAGATAGCGTCGAATCCGGCGCACGACGGCGAAGTCCCCGGCGCCGATCGCGCGCGGCATGGCGATTGCCTCACAATGGACATTTCTTTGCTCTTTTATTGTCGCAAGAAATTCCGGCTGCAGCCGGATCGGCGAGTACAGCAGATGAATCTCATGGCCACGCTCGGCGAGGCCGGAGATCGCATCGACGATGTGCCGCCCGACGCCGGCATGCATGGTTTCGGAAATGAAGCAGATCCTGAGCCGGCTGGCATGCTGCGCGGCTTCTTCCGGCAACGCCGGTGCTTGGTGGCGACGATGGCGAAAGTCTATGATTTTCGCTGTCTTCTCGACCGGTATCGCCAAGCGCATATAACACCTCTTAACGCGCAACGCAGAACGCGCGGAATCGTTCCCGTATGATGGGGCGGGTCCCCGGAAATTTTCGGCTCCGCTGCTGGCGGTGCTGCCGGTGTCTAGTTAGCTGTGATCTGTCGTTACGCGGCGTGACTAATCTGCGTCAGCGCGCGTCAGGCGGCGCTTGCCTTGAATGTGCCGAAGATGTGCTTTACTTTTCGCAGATGCAGAAAACCGGGCAGCAGTGCTTCGATCATGACGCGCTGAAAGGCTGGTCGCATCCGGCTCGGCCCATGGCCGGCAAAACCTAGGGCTAGCGAAACCTAGGGCCGGCGAAACCTAGCTTCAACAAAGCGCGGGACATTCGCATGACGCTTCAGCTCAGCGCACCGCCGCTAATGCCTCTGGGTCGCCAGCCGGCCGACGAAACCGAAGCGGACGGCATCTCGCTCGGCCAGGTCTTCGGCGTTCTGTGGCGCCGGCGCGTGCTGCTGCTGTCGGCGATCATCGGCATTACGCTGGGCGGATTTCTCGTCGTCAAATCTTTGACGCCGGCGTTTACCAGCACGGCCATCGTGGTGGTTTCGGCGCGTCCCGACAATATCGTCAACCTCGAAGATGCCTCGCTGCAGACGGCGGAATCGGACGGCATCATCCGCAGCGAGGTGGATGCGCTGACCTCGCGCACCCTGGTCGACCGCGTCATCGACCGCGAAAACCTGATGGATGATCCGGAATTCAATATCTATGCCCGGCCGTTCCGGCCGAACCTGCTGACACGCCTTGGCGTCGTCGACTACCTGCCGGCGGTGCTGCAGCACTATGTCCGCAGCAAGCCGCTCGATCCGAGCCGGCTGACCCCGGCGCAGCTCAAATACAACGTCGCTACCATGGTGATGAAGGCCTACGACGTCTCGTCGGATGCCAAGACCTACAGCGTCAAGGTCAGCTTCACCTCGATCGACGCCGAAAAAGCCGCCCGCATCGCCAATGCCTTCGTCGAAGAATATATGAAGACCCAGGTCGACGACCAGATCGCCGCGTCCGACAAGGCGGCCGCCTGGCTCAATCCGAAACTGGCCGAGCTCAGCAAGAAGGTGGCGGACACCAGCCAGGCGGTGGAGGATTTCCGCGCCCAGCACCACATCATCAACCTGCCGGCCGCCCAGCCGGAAGGCAATACCTTGGCGCTGCAGGAAGTGCAGAACCTGGCGCAGGACCTGTCGACCGCGCGCACCACGCGAGCCAATGCGGAAGCGGCGGAGCGCGAGATGCAGCAGCTCCTCAAGGATCCGGGAAATGCGCTCTCGGCCCCGGTGGTCGCGCAGGCTCCGGTGGTGGAGAACGTGCGCATCCAGGAGGTGACCGAGGCGGCGCATCTCGCCGAACTCAGGGGTACCTACGGCGAGAAGCATCATCTGGTGCAGGAGGCGGAAGCCTCCCTGAAAAAACTGCGCGAGCGGCTGAAGCAGGAAGTGCGGCGGGCGACGCAGCAGCTCGACGTGCAGATGCACCAGGCCGAATCCACCGAGGCCAGGCTGCAGGCACAAATGAACAAGCTGACCGCGCGCCGCAACGGCGAGAACAGCGCCATGCCGCGCCTGGCCCAGCTCGAGGCCGACGCCGCCTCGGCGGTGACCATCTACAATACCTTCGTGCAAGGCTACTACCGGGCGATCACCCAGGACGGCGTGCCGATGCCCAAGGGCCGCATCGTGCAGCGCGCCGATGTGTCGGATGCGCCCTCGTTCCCGAACGTGCCGGCCTTCATGGCGGTGATTTTCCTGGTCGCGGTCATCGTCGCCGTCGGCACCGTCTATGGCATGGAGGCGCGCGACAAGACCTTCCGCAGCGCCCGGGCGCTGGAGGAGGCGGTGCAGGTTCCCGTGCTCGGCCTGACCTTGCTGGCGCCGGGACGGCTGCGCCGCCTGATGCACCGCCATGCCCCGGTGTCGCAGCAGCTTCTGGCCAAGCCGACATCCGCCATGTCGGAGGCCGTCCGCCTGGTGCGCACGGCGATCGCCACCTCGGATACGCAGCATCCGCCGAAGGTGGTGATGGTGACTTCGGCCGTGCCCGGCGAGGGCAAGACCAGCTTCGCGCTCATGCTGGCCAGGCTGAGTGCGCTGGCCGGCAAGCGCGTGCTCGTCATCGAGGCGGAGATGCGCAAGCCGACCTTCGGGGTCGAGCTGAACCCGCTGCCTGAGCGCGGCCTCACCGAATTTCTGGTCGGCCGCGCCTCGCTCGACGAGATCATCGGCGTCGACAAGGCGAGCGGCGCGCATTTCATCGCCGTCCGCAAGCGCAGCCGGTTTGCCAGCGAGCTCCTGGCTTCGCCGCAGATGAAGCGCCTGATGGACGAGGTAACGCCGAAATACGACCTGGTGGTCGTGGACACGCCGCCGGTCACCATCGTCGCCGACGCGCTTGAACTCGGTTATGCGATCGACGCCGCCGTGCTGGTGGTCAAATGGGGCGGCACGCCGCGGCATCTCGTCGCCCAGGCCGTGCGCCTGCTGCGGGCGGCGCGCATGCCGCTCATCGGTACGGTCATGTCGCAAGTGGACGCCGAGCGCTACGGATCCTATGGAGAAGGGGCTCTGCCGTACGACTACGCGAAAACATATTACGCGGGATCGTGATATCGGGCTGGCGCAGCCTGAGCTTGTGCAGCGCCGCCTGCAGCGCCAGGAGGCCGCCCATCTCCACCCAAAGCGCGATGGTGCTCAAATTGGGATTGGAGAAGACATGGATCAGGAGCAGGCCGAGCAGGCCCCATTGATAGGGGCGCATCGCGCGGCGGAGCATTTCGGTCTGCTGCCGGTCGATGGTGAAGGGTGCCCGCCGTAGCAGCGACAGCACGAACCAGACGAAGCACAGAAGGCCGAGGATTCCGGTATTGGACAGCAAGGTCAACAGCATGTTGTTGGCCTTGTGGCTGCCGAGGCCGATGCCGATGGCGTAGGTTTCGACGAAGATGCGCACCGCCATCATGTCGGCGAAGCTGCGCTGCTGATAGGACGAACTCTGCGTTTTGTGCAGCACCGTGTCCTGAATGATGTAGTAGATCGAATCCCAGTT
>DATKQA010000173.1:0-6698 GCA_035523835.1 Candidatus Sulfotelmatobacter sp. | reverse complement strand
CTGAGCTGATTGGCGTCGGTGAAGCCGTTCAGCACGTCGAAGCGCGCGCCGTAGTTGATGGTGACGGTGGGCATTATCTGCCATTCGTCCTGGAGATAGGCGCTATAGGTCCAGGCGGTGACGCTGCTGCTGTCGGCGATCGAGACCGGGCTCGTGCCGACGCTGGTGCAGGCGGGATCGTTGCAAGGAAAGACCTGCGAGCTGGTGTTGGCGGCGGCGTACTCCGCAGTAATCAGCGCACCATAGCGCAGCGTGTGTCCGTTCGCGAGCCGATAGGTCGCATCAGCCTGAACGCCATTGGCGAGGTCGGTGCGGACCGCGCGCTCGGCGATGCCGTAGAACATCAGGTCGCCGATCGGATCGGGGCTGTAGGCGAGGCGGCTATAGCGGCTGAAGGTCGAAACCTGGAAATCGTAGTCCTGCGTGGATTTCAGGTAGGCGACGGCCGCGTAATCGTTGCTTTCCTGCTGGGTTTCGTTCAACGCGGTCGAATCGAAGGCGGTCTGGGTGCCGAGAGCAAAGGCGGGCGTCTGGCCTGGCCTGTTCGGTATCTGAAAGCCGCCCTGATAGGCGCCGAGGACCACGCTGAGCTTGCTCGCCGGATCGAGAATATCTTCGAAATAGGCAAAGCCGTGTCCTTGCCGCGTGTCGTCGTGGATGGGGTCGTGCGAACTGGTCGGGTTCTCGATGCCGATGCCGTTCTGCATATAGTCGCCGGCGACGTAGTAGTTGAAGTGGCCGGCGGAGCCGGCGTATTCGGCGCTCGGCTCAAGCCATCCGTGGCTGCCGCCGTAGAGGCCGACCGAGCCGCCCGGCTGGAAGGCCCCCGACTTGGTCTGGATGTCGACGATGCCCGTTGTTACCAGCCCGTACTGTGCCGGCAGCGATCCGGTAATGAGATCGATTGAGCTGGCAAAGCGCGAGGTCAGGCTCTGGCCGAAGAAACTGATGCCTTCCGGCAGGATCACGCCGTTGATGCGGTACTGGATATTGGCGTGGTCGTTGCGGAGGTGAATTTGGCCAAAGGAATCCTGCGACACGCCGGGCGCCTGCAGCAGGGTTTGATTGAGCGGAATGTCGGCGCCGCCGGGCTGATTTTGAATGGAGTCGCTGCCGAGGGTGTAGGTGGTGGCGCCGATGCGCGGTTCGATCTCGCTGCGCGCCGCCGCCAGCCGCTCGGCGGTGACGCGCAGATCGAGCGCCTGCTTCGAGGCCAGCACCAGGTCGGTGGCGGCGCCGGCGCCGGCCGTGAGCGTCACGATCGCGGTTGCGGTCTCGAAGCCGGTTTTCGCCGCCTGCACCGCATAGGTGCCGGGCGGGACGCCGGCGAAGGCGAAATGCCCTTTCGCGTCGCTGGTCGTGGTGCCCACGGTGCGGCCGTCGGCCCCCTGCAAACTCACGCGCGCACCGTCGAGCGGGCGTTGCAGCGCGTCCTTGACCTGGCCCTCCAGGTGATTGGCGGTGACATCGGCGGCACGCGCGGGTGCCGACACGGCCACGATCGCGCCGACCCCGAAGGCCAGCGCGTGCAGCATTCTTTGCATGCGACTCTCCACTTGAATTTTTGCTGCAGGATGTATGGCAACGACTGCCGGCAGCGGAGACCGCCGGCGCCGTCTAACCCACGGCACTCAATTCAAGCGAGGGGAGGTGCTCTTGGCTGGACGGAAAGGCGCCTGGTGGCGCCGCATGCCTTGGCGTCGGGAATAGGGACGGGCGTTGCCGGCACAGGCGGCGCCGCGACAAAGGCATGAACCGGGACGGTGCAGGCACCCGATGCATGAAAGACCTGGCAAATCGGGCAAGTCGCTTCGTCGTCGTCGGGCGCGCCGGGGACGGCGCCGGGATCGGCCCGGCTGACGACCACCGCATGGCGGCCGCCAAGCCTGGCGCGATCGGCCTTTTGCGAGAGCGCCATCGCGAGATCGGCGCCGAGGTGCATGTGCGCCTGCGCCAGCAGCCCTTGCCAGATCAGCGCCAGCGCGACCAGCACCGCATCCCAGCGGCGAGCGCGCCGCGTGGCGCACGACGACAAAGCCACGGTTCGCTGGCACCTTTGACGCAACGCCGGATCCCCCCGATCCCTGAAGATGTTACATTATAACGTCTCTAGCGGGATAACAAGGCGTTCAAGTCGCTCCCGGCGCAGCTCGGCGGTATCATCCTGGCCCGACCACTCTGCGCAACAGCCGGATCCGAAGATGCATGAACTGATCCTGCACCACTACGATTTCTCCAACTATTCGGAGAAGGTTCGACTGGCGCTCGGCTTCAAGGACTTCGCCTGGCGTTCGGTCACCATACCGCCAGTGGCGCCGAAGCCCGATCTTACGCCGCTCACCGGCGGCTACCGACGCACGCCGGTGCTGCAGGTTGGTGCCGATGTCTACTGCGACACGCGGCTGATCCTGCGCGAGTTGGAGCGCCGGCAGCCGGAACCGACGCTCTATCCAGAGGGCTGTGCGGCGATCGCCAACGCCATCGCCTTCTGGGCCGAGACCCAGCTTTTTCGCCCGCTGTCGCTCTATGTCTCCGGCACCAACCTCGACGTCTTGCCGCCGGACCTCCAGGCAGACCGCTCGCGCATGCGCGGACTGCCGATTCCGGACGCCGAGACGGTGCGGCGAGCGGCGCGGCGGAGCGCGCCGGCCGTGCGCGTGCAGGTCGCCCTTGTTGCCGAGATGCTGGCCGATGGCCGCGACTGGATCGTCGGCCCGGCGGCCAGCATGGCGGATTTCGCCGTCTATCACGCGCTCTGGTTGGTCGCCGCGCGCACCGAACGCCTCGCCCACGAGCTCGCGCCCTATCCGCGCATCGGCGCCTGGATGACGCGCATGCGCGCCTTCGGCCATGGGCATTCGGCGCCGCTTTCACCTAAGGAGGCGCTGCGCATCGCGGCGGAAGCCGAGCCGGCGCCGCTGCGTTCCTCACAGCCCTTTGCCGAGGACCCGCCGCTCGGCAGCCTGGTGCGCATTCGTGCCGATGACTATGCGCGCGATCCGATCGACGGCGAACTGGTGCTGATCGATACCGAGGAGATCGCGCTGCGCCGCCACGACCCGCAGGCCGGCACGGTCGTCGTGCATTTTCCCCGCCTCGGCTACGACCTGCGCGCCGTCGCCTAGCTGCGGGTCCAGTTTTCGAGCTGCATGCGCAGCGCCGCAACGAAGGCGAGCGGCTGGTCGAGCATGACGTGGTGCTGCGCTTCCGGCACTTCCACGATCGGCGCCTCCGGCCCCATGAGCGAGGACATGTAGGAGGCCGTATCGCGCGAGACGAGCTTGCTCTTCTCGCCGAAGATCAGTGCCGCGCGGCAGCGCACTGCCTGCAGATATTCGCGGAACGGTTCGCCGAAACGGCGCGAGCCCATGGCGTCGCTGTCGAACTTCCAGGTCCAGCCGCCCGCGACCTGCATCAGCGAGTGGCGGCCGATATATTCGACGATGAACTGGTTTTCGCAAGGCTGTTCCGGCATCAGGCGGAAGCGCGCCAGCGCCGCATCGAAACTCTCATAGACCCGTTTGGTCTTGCTCATCGGCGGGCGCAGGTGCGGATCCCGTGCCTCCGCTTCCGGCGATCGGATCGGTGAATCGACGATCACGGCACCGCCGATCTCCTCGCCGTAGACCGAGCCGAATTTCATCGTCATGAAGCCGCCGAAACTGTGCCCGATGACAAAGGGCTTTTCGCCGAGCGCCGCGTCGGCCATCACCGTGCGCATTTCCTGGGCGCGAATCTCCGAACTATAGCTGCTGCGCCGGCCGCTATCCCCCATGCCCGAGAGATCGAGCGCGGCGACGCGGAAATCGCGAGTGAAATAGGGCGCGATGAAGCTCCACCAATTGGCGTGCGCGCCGCCGCCGTGCACGAAGAGGAGGCCGCGGGCCTTGGCGGCGGTCGGCTCGGCCGGCCACAGCAGATAGTGGATCGGACAGCCCTCGACGGCGACGGTCCGCGACTCCCGCGGCCGCGACAGTGCCCATTGGAACCACGGCGGCGCGGGCGCGCGGACGGCGAGGTGATCGGCGGCTGCGTCGGCCAAGAGCTCCTCCCGTCAGACCTTGGCCAGCACGTCGTCGCGAAAGCGCTTCATGCCGGCGAGCGTCTCCTCAAGGGTGGCGCTGGCGAAGCCGAAATCGAGCGAATTCACCCCGAGGTCGCGCATGCTGCGCACGTCTTCCGCGAGGTCCCTGGCCTCGCCGGCGAAGAGCCGCCGCTCGCCCTCGGCCGTGGTGCGCGGCACGCCGGCGCCGAAGCGCGGGCTGCGGTAGCCGAGCGTGACGGCCGAAGCCGGGCGGCCGGCCTCGGCGATCAGCCGGCGCAGGCGCTCGACGCGGGTGCGATAGCGGGTCAGCGTGTCGAGCGGAAACTGCGGGTTGACGCCGATCGGATACCAGCCGTCGCCGAGCCTGGCGGCACGGCGGAGTGCCGGCTCGCTCTCGCCGCCGATCCAGAGCGGCGGATGCGGCTTCTGCGTCGGCTTCGGCGCGAAAGTGACATCGGCGAAGCGGACATACCTGCCGGCGAACTGCGGCCGCTCCTCGGTCCAGAGCGCGCGGAAGGCGCGGAGATATTCGTCCGTCACGGCGCCGCGCTCGGCAAAGGGCGGCGCGCCCACCGCTTCGAACTCTTCCCTGAGCCAGCCGGCGCCGCAGCCGACCGTGAGCCGCCCACCGGAGAGAATATCGATGGTGGAAAGGATTTTCGCCGTCAGCACCGCCGGCCGATGCGGCACCACCATCACCGAGGTCACCAGGCGCAGCCGGCTGGTCTTGCCGGCGAGGAAGGCGATGGCGGTCAGTTGCTCGTGCCAGTCGCCGCGGCCGCCGGCGGGGAACTCGCCGGTATCGGAATAGGGATAGATGGCATGGATGTCGCGGGGAATGACGATATGGTCGCTGAAAGTGCAGTAATCGTAGCCCATGGCCTCGCCTTCGGTGACGAGGCGCAGCATGTTGTCGAGCGTCGCCAGCGGTCCGCGGGTCGGTGCGTCGAAGCCAATCAGCATAGGCAATCTCCCGTTTCGATGCGCTCAGGCGAAGACGGCGAAGACTTCCTCGATCGCCTTGATCTGGTTGCCGGCGGCCGAGGACGGCACGATGATCGGCGTGCGGATGCCGGCATCGTACCAGGCTTCCAGCTCCTCGCGCACCCGCTTCGCCGGCCCGAACAAGGTGACATCGGCAAGCCATTTGTCGCTCAGGCACGCGGCGACGTCGTTCGGCCGGTTCTCGGCGATCGCCCGCTCGACCGCCGCCATCTCCTCGACGTAGCCCGCCTCTTTCCAATAGTTGCGATAGTTGGTCAGCCGGGCATAGCTGGTCAAAGTCCGCCGGTTCACCGCCTTGGCGGCTTCGATGTCGTCGGAGATGCAGGTCGGGATCATGTTGCCGATGAAGAAGCCGGCGTCATTGCGCTTGGCGGCCGGCAGGTTGGCCAGCGAGGCCGGCATGTGCGAACGGCTGCCGTTCGCGAACACCATGCCGTCGCCGACCTCACCGGCCAGCGCGATCATGTTCTTGCGCAGGGTAGCGATGATGATCGGCGGCAGATCGCCTATGCCCTGGTAGCCGCGCAGCTTCTCGACGAAGGCGCGGATGTCGCCGAGCGGCTTGCCCGGCGTCACGCCCATGCGGACATGGCTCGGCGCATGACTGACGCCGATGCCGAGCCGGAAGCGCCCATTGGACACTTCGTGCAGGAAGGCGGCGCTCTGGGCGAAATCGTCGACGGTGCGCGCATAGATCGGCGCGATCGAGGTGGCGAAAGTGACCCGCTCGGTATTCCAGGCCAGCGCTTCGCAGAGCGACATGTTGCTGAACAGGCTCGGCGCAAAAATGGCGGGAAAGCCGCGCCGTTCCATCTCGCGCGCAATCTCCAGGGTCTTGCGGCGGCGCCCAGGGACGGCGGCCAGGCTCAAAGCGGGCAGTTGCAGCGGCATGCAATCCTCGAGGCAAAGGGCAAGATGACGCTTGCGCCGGTGGCGGTGCTCGCGCGGTCCGCCGATTAGTTCATAGACGGGGCGGCTTTTCCAGCGGCATTGCGGAGGTGCGGTTGCGCGCCGCCGAGGCTCATGCCGCGAAGGCCTGCCGCACCAGCGGCACGACCTGTCCGGCCACCCGTTCCATCATCTCGATCGCAGGCTTGAGCGGCATGCCCGGTTGCTTCGGCTGAAAGATCAGGTGCTTCAGCCGCGCGCGGCGCTGCCAGGCGACGATCTTGTCGGCAACCTCGGCGGCGGTGCCGATGAACCAGTGATCGTGCAGGAATTCCGGCGACATGTAATAGGGGTTATCGCCCTTCAGCAGTTCGCGCGTGCCGGTCGCCGGATTGTGCCAGGTTATGCCGGTCCGCTCCGGCGCATATTGCACGCGATAGACGAAGTCGAGATAGGGCCGGTGATAGGCGATGGCCGCCTCGGCCGATTCATCGACCAGGATCTCGCGCATCACCGCATGCGGCAGAGCGCCGCCACCGCCCTCGCTCGCGGCCCGGTCGAAAGCCTCGATCTGGCGCGCGCAATGCTCCAGGTTGATCAGCGGTGCGATCATCAGGCCGGCGCCGAAGCGCACGGCGCGCGCTCGCGACGGCGGCGCGGCGGCGCCGAACCAGAGCGGCGGCCGGCCCGGCTTCACCGGCGTCGGGCGGAGCAGGCCGCCCTCAACTTGATAGATGCTCCCGTCATAGTCGAACCGCTC
>DATKQA010000172.1:0-7051 GCA_035523835.1 Candidatus Sulfotelmatobacter sp. | reverse complement strand
TTCCTGCTCCGCCTCGTCGATGCGTCGCTGGCTCGGATCTTCGGTTTTTTGCGAGGCATCCTGTTCGTCGGCCATCGCTGCCGCTCAATGGCTGAGGAACAGGCTGACGCTGTCCTGGTAATAGCCGAGGAACCAGGTCATGGCCGCGCCGAGGGTTACGCCCAGCAGCAGCAGCGACAGGCCGATCTGCAGCGGCAGGGCGAGGAAGGAAATCTGTATCTGGGGCATGAGCTTGTTCAGCACGCCGATGCCGACGTTGTAGACGATGCCGTAGACGATGAAGGGGGCGGCGACCTGGATGCCGATGCGGAACGAGCCGGCGACGAACTTGACCGCGGTCTGGGCGAAATCGCCGAGCGGCGGCAGCGCCGCCGGGGGAAAGGTCCGGTAGCTCTCCGCCATCGCCTGCAGCATGAGGAAATGCAGATTGGTGGCGAAGATCATCACCACGCCGACCATGCTGAGGAAGCTCGCCACCAGCGCGCCCTGGCTGCCCTGGGTCGGATCGAAGAACTGCGCCGAGGCGAGGCCGCTCTGAAAGGCGATCACGGTGCCGGCGGTCTCCAGGCCGACCAGCGCCAGCCGTGCCGCGGCGCCGATGAAGACGCCGACCATGGTCTCGTTCAACAGCAGGACGAACAGCGCCAGCGGCTGCCCCGGCGGCGGCGGCAGCGTCGGCGCCACCAGCGGCAGCAGCAGAAGCGTGATCGCCAGCGCCGCCGACAGCCGGACGCGCGGATTGACCGTGACCTCGCCGAGGCCCGGGATCAGCATGAGCGCCGCGCCGAGGCGGGCGAAGACCAGCATGAAGTTGAAGGAACTGCCGGGGACGACTTCCTGCAGCAGTTTCGAGACGGCGATAGTGCCGTTCACTGCAAGCCCGCGATCCGCTGCGCAATCTCGTTCATGAACGTGGTCATGGTCGAGATCATGAAGGGCATGAACAGGATGAGCGCCACGAAGATGGTGATGATCTTCGGCACGAAGGCGAGGGTCATTTCCTGGATCTGGGTTACCGACTGCACCAGCGAGACGATCAGGCCGACCAGAAGGCCGACCGTCATGACCGGCCCGGCCACCTTGATCAGCACCCAGATGGCGTCGCGCGCCAGGTCGATGACGTCGGCCGGGCCCATCGCCGGCCTCAGATCGGCATCTTGATGATGTCCTGGTAGGCCGCGATGACCTTATCGCGTACCGCCACGACGGTATCGAGGGTGACCTGCGCGTTGGTGACGGCGGTGGCGATGTCGGCGAGGTTCGATTTCTGCTCGACCGCCTGCATCGTCGCCTTCTCGCTGGCGGTGCCGGCGCCGATGGTCTGATTGGTCACCTGCGCGATCAGGTCGGCGAAGCTGGTGCCAGCGGCCTGGCCGTCGCCGGCGGGTGCGCCGCCATCGAGGGACCGGCCGAGCGCCTGGGCGTAGGCGAGCGCCGCGTTGGCGATTTTCATTTCCATGCGAAACTCCTCGATCCCTATTTCAGCAGATCGACGCTGCGCGACAGCATGTTCTTGGCCGCGTCGATGGCGCTCAGGTTGGCCTCGTAGGAGCGCTGCGCCTCGCGCAGATCGGCCATTTCGATGAGCGAGTTCACGTTCGGCAGCTTGATATAGCCGTTGGCATCCGCCGCCGGATTGCCGGGATCGTAGCGCAGCTCGAAATCGCTGGAATCGGTGGTGATGCGGCCGACCGTCACCTTCTCGACGCCGAGCGCCTTGTCGAGATGGTTCTGGAAGGTGACCAGCTTGCGCCGATAGGGATCGCCGCCCGGGGTGGACGCGGTCGAATTGGCATTGGCGAGATTTTCCGCGATCACCTTGATGCGCTCGCTCTCCGCCGTCATGCCGGAGGCGGACAGGACGATCGACTTCATCAGATCCATGCGGAATGCCTTTCCTAGCCCTTGCCGAGCGCCGTCAGGATCAGGCTGACGTGCTTCTTGTAGAGCGACGTCGCCGTGGAAAATTCGATCTGCGCGTCGGCGAGCTTCACCAGCTCATCCTCGATCTTCACCGCATTGCCGGACGGCGCTTCTTCCGCCGGCTTGGCCTCGGCGCTTTCCGTGAACGCGGCGTTCTGCTTCAGGCTGAGATGCAGCGGGCTGGTCATCGTCGGCTGCAGGGTGCCGCCGGCGCCGGCGCCGTCCTGGGCGCCCATCAGATCCTTGAAACTCGGCCGCTGCAGGTCGTGCGGCACATAGCCCGGCGTGTCCGCGTTGGCGATGTTCTGGGCGATGACCTGCTGGCGCTGGTTCAGCCAATCCATCTGGCGCTTCAATGCGGCGAAAATCGGCAGCTTGTTGAGGTCCATCGGGGCCTGCATCGGGCAAGGAGCCGGCGCGATCGCCGGCGCACGCGGCAATTCTTGCCCAGCACTCTTAACGCACCGTTAATGGCGGCAATTTTCGCTAAAGATGCCGGAATTGCGCGATGCAGCCGAAACGGGACCTTTCCGGCCGTGCTGGCGCGGCGAAACGGCGGTTAGCGGCCCGAAGGCCGGCGCTCCAGCGCCATCATGGTCTTCGCCGCCAGCCAGAGCAGGGCAAAGAGCGAGGCCATGAGGATGCACAGCATGCCGAGGGAGCTGGTGATGAATTCGCGCATCCACTTGATGATCTGGAACAGGCCCAGGCCGTGCCGGGGCGGGCCGACGGTGATGGCGGCATCGTTGTCGCTGGCGGCAGAATCATCATAGGAGGGCGTGTCCCGGTTCACCGACCCGGCCTCGCCGGACGAGGACGGCACGCCCACGGACAGGCCGGTCGACATTTCCGAGATCGTCCAGGAGTGCTCGCCCGGCGACAGTTCCAGGACAAAGTCGCCAAGACCGAGGATGGAAAAGACGGTGACCCGACCGTCGGTGGATTTGATGTCGACGACCTGGCGCAGCAGCGCGACCGGCGTATCGCTGTCGAGAACCACCTGGGCGAGGCCGAGGGAGCCGGGCCCACGGCCGGCGCCGCCGCGGCTGGTCGACAGCGAATAGTCGCGATCGATGGTAACGATCGTGCGCAACATCTGGCCGAGCGTTTCCTCCGGCCCGGTGCCGCTGCCGGGCCACTGCAGCATGTCGCGGCCGACCACGGTCGGCGAGGTCGACTGATCCGTCTGGCTCGCGGCGGCAGAAATGCCGGAACGGATATCGAAGTCGGCGCCGGAGCGCCCCACCACCTCGAGCACATTGTCGGGCGGCTGGACGGCGGCCGCGTCGGGCGACGGCTTGCCGGGACCGTTCTTCAAGCCCGCGGCGGAGTGATCGGCGTCGGCGGTGGGCGCCGTCAGCGGCCCGGCGCTTGTGCTACCCGGCCAGGCCACCAGCAAGAGCACCGCCAGCGCACCGAGCACGCTCCCGCTCTTCGCCAAAAATGACTGTCGATTCAACGACGAAAACATGACGCGCCAGCGATTAGAGGTGCGCGGCCCGACGTAACCCCCGTCGCCGCCGCCGACTTATTCTTGGCGTTATTTCATTCTAAAGCAAGATTTAACGATCAGGTCGGCCAATGGTTAAGACGTCGCCCGATGAGATGGTCCAGCACCGGCCGCACCCACCCGATCACCCGGCGATAGCCCCGCCGGCTGCCCTCAGATGACGCCCTTGGCGCGGAGTGCGGCGATCTCGGAAGCGGCAAAGCCGAGTTCGCCCATGATGCGGTCGGTATGCTCGCCGACCGTCGGCGGGCGGCGGCGGATGCTGCCCGGTGTCTCCGACAGCCAGACCGGCACCTTGGCGAGCGGCGCCGGCCGCGGCATGCCCGGATAGTCGACCGGCTGGAAGAAGCCCATGGCCTGGATGTGCGGATCGTCGAGGGTCTGCTGCGGCTTCAGCACGGGCGCCGCCGGGATCTTCGCCTGGCCGAGAATTTCCATCGCCTCCGCGGTGCTGTGGTCGAGGCACCAGCGGGCCATGCGCTCGCTGATCACGGCGCCGTTGTTGCCGCGGCTGATGTCGTCCTTGAAGCGCGGATCGGTGAGCCAGTGCGCCTCGCCCATCAGCTTGGCCCAGCGCTTGTAGAGCGGCGCGCCGATGGTGAGGCAGACGATCCAGCCGTCCTTGGTGCGGAACAGGTCCGAGGGCGCCGACGTCTGGCCGCGGTTGGCCGTCGGCTCGCGGTCGATCTTGATCACCGCCTGCTCGATCAGCATGGCATTGGTCAGGGTGACGGCAGTGGCCAGGAGGGCGCCTTCCACCATCTGGCCCTTGCCGGTCTGCCGGCGCGCCATCAGCGCCAGCAGCGTGCCGAAGGCGGTGTGCAGCGCGGTGCCGAAATCCACCCAGGGCACGGCGGCACGATAGGGCTGCTCGGTGGTGCCGGTCATATAGACCGCGCCCGACATGGTCTGGCCGACGCTGTCGAAGCCGACGCGGTCGCTGTAGGGGCCGCCGCGGCCATAGGCCGAGACCGTGGTCAGGATGATGTCGGGCTTCACCGCCTTGAGGCTGTCGTAGTCGAGGCCCATGGCACTCAAGGTCTGCGGCGGCAGGTTGGCCACTACCACGTCGGCGGTCTTGACCAGCTTGCGCACGATCTCGCGCCCCTCCGGCGCCATCGGATCGAGCGTCATGCTGAGCTTGTTGCGGTTCATCTGCAGGAACAGGCCGCCTTCGCCGGTCTCCGCGACCGGCGCCTGGAAACGATCCTCGCTGCCTTCCCGCTTCTCGATGCGGATGACCTCGGCGCCGTGCTCCGCCAGCAGGGTGGCGCAATAGGGGCCGGCGATGTACCGGCCGAAGTCGAGCACGCGAATGCCTTCGAGAATTCCGCTCACCGCCTGTCCTCCCTGCTGCCTCGTTGCAGGATCAGGATTTAGGCGCCGCCGTCAACCGCCATCGGCGGGCGCCTTGCCCTCGTTGCTGGCGATGGTGGCCGGGCTCAGGCCCTTGGGCAGGCCGGCGATCAGGAGCGTGGCGATGGCGGCAAGCACCACGGCGATGATGAAGACCTCGTGCATCGAGGCGGCCATGGCATCGGTCAGCATCGTCACCTGGCGCGGCGGCAGCGCGGCGCGGCGCGCCGGGTCCATCAGTGCGTTGACCGCGTCGGCGATGCCGCCGGCGCGGCGGTGCAGGCCGAAGTTCAGCACCGCGCCGAACAGCGCCGCGCCCATGGACATGCCGACCAGGCGCGTGAACACGGTCGAGGAGGTGGCGATGCCGCGCTGGTTCCAGTCCACCGCCGCCTGGGTCGCCACCATGAAGGTGGTGGTGGTGCAGCCCATGCCGCAGCCGACCAGGAACGAGCCGGCGCCGGCGAAGAGCGCGCCGCGCGCCGGCGTCAGCGCCACCATGATCAGCATGCCGGCGAGCAGCAGCACGCCGCCGGCCAGCGCCACCGCGCGGTAGGAGGTATGCACCATGACCCGCCCGCCGATGGTGCTGGCGATGGGCCAGCCGAGCGAGAGCGCCGCCAGGGTGAAGCCGGTGACCGCGACCGAGCGGCCCATGACCCCCTGCACGTAGGTCGGCAGGATGCTGGTGATGCCGAGCAGCAGCGCGCCGACGATGAGCGCGCCGCCGTTGCTGAGGGCGATCACCGGAATGCGGAAGAGATGCAGCGGCACCATCGGCTCGCTGGCCCGCCGTTCCTGCCAGATGAAGGCGGCGAAGGCGGCGACGGCCAGTGCGAGCAGGCCGGCGAGCGCGCCGCCGCCGAGGTCCTTGGCCTGGATCAGCGCCAGCATCAGCGCGGTCGTGGCCAGCGTGATCAGGGCCGCGCCGGCGAAGTCCACGCTGTGGCGGCGATGCTCGACGCCTTCGCGGAAGAAGGCGACGAGCATGGTCATGGAGGCGAGGCCGATCGGCAGGTTGATCCAGAAGACGAAACGCCAGCTCAACTGCTCGACCAGGAAGGCGCCGACGGTCGGCCCGACGATGGCGGAGAAGCCCCAGACGCTGGACACCCAGCCCTGCACGCGGGCGCGCTCGGCCGGCGTATAAATATCGCCGATGACGGTGAAGACGATCGGCTGGATGGCGCCGGCGCCGAGCCCCTGCAGCGCGCGGAAGGCGATGAGCTGCACCATGTCGTGCGCCAGGCCGCAGAGCGTGGAGCCGACCAGGAAGACGACGGCGCCGAACAGCAGCATCGGCTTGCGGCCATAGATATCGGCGAGCTTGCCGTAAAGCGGGATGGTCACCGCCTGGGTCAGCAGGAACACGGCGAAGACCCAACTGAACAGCCGGAAGCCGCCGAGCTGGGCGATGATGCTCGGCATGGCGGTGCCGACGATGGTGCTCTCCACCGCGGCCATGAACATGGCCAGCATGACCGCAATCAGGATCAAGGGGCGGCGGGCGGCGGCGGGCAGGCGCAAGCTGACCGACGGACTGTGTTCGTTCACGGAGACTGACTCATCGACCGGAAAAACGCCGGCGCACCCTAGCACAGGCGCCGCCGCGGCGGCGGGCCGCACTTAATCCTTCGTTAAGCATAAGGCGCAACACTGGCCCGACACAGAAGCACGAGGGGCCTCGGATGCCCGAGCAGGACCAGAGGGCGCGGCCGGCGAACACGGCGACGGCCGCCGCCGAAGCCGCCGCGCCGCCACCGCCCGAGCCGGGTCCGGTCGGCCGTCAATTGCTGCGGGTGGCCGAAGAGCGTGGCGTCGTCCCGGCGGAAGGCCAGGACCTCAAGGCGTTGCTGGCGGCGCTCAAGATCGAGACCCCGATCCCCCTGGAGGCCATGGCGACCGTGAGCGGCATTCTCCTGTTCCTGTTCCAGACCGATGCCGGCGCCGCCGGCAAGGACCGCCGATGAGCGAGGCAAGCGAGATCGCCGGCGCGCTCAGCGCGGTGATGGCCGATGTCGCCTTCGCCGCCGGCCAGGTTGCCGCCGGCAAACCGGCCGATATCACCGACCTGCCGGCCAGGGTGGCGCCGATCTGCGCTGCCATCGCCGCTCTGCCGCGCGCCGAAGCGCTCGCCTATGCGCCGGAGGTCGGCGCCTTGATGGCGGCGCTCGACACCATGACCGGCATGCTGACCGAGCGGCGCGATGCGCTGCGCCGGCGGCTGGAGCAACTCGACGCCATGCAGCCCTGACGCCCATG
>DATKQA010000171.1:0-6017 GCA_035523835.1 Candidatus Sulfotelmatobacter sp. | reverse complement strand
AGATCGAGCCGCCGGGCGGCGACATCACCCGCCGCAGCCGCCAGTCGGTGAGCTCGACCGGCGAGTTTTCCGCGCTGTTCATTTCGACCAACCGCGGCAAGCGCTCGCTGGCGCTCGACATCAAGAAGCCGGGCGCGACGGCGATCCTGCACAAGCTGATCGCCCGCGCCGACGTGCTGGTGCAGAACTTCCGCCCCGGCACGATGGAACGGCTCGGCCTCGGCGAGGCCGAACTCAGGGCCGCGAATCCCGCGCTCATCTATGTCTCGATCAGCGGCGTCGGCGATCGGGGTCCCTATGTAAAGAAGCGGGTCTACGATCCGATCATCCAGGCGCTCTCAGGTTTTGCCGACATTCAGTCGGAACCGCTGTCGCAGCGGCCGCAGATGATCCGCACCATCGTCGCCGACAAGACCACCGCGATCTTCACCGCGCAGGCCATATGCGCCGCGCTGTTCGCCCGCGAGCGGACCCGGCAGGGCCAGCACATCAGGATTTCCATGCTCGATACGATGGTCGCCTATCTCTGGCCGGAAGGCATGATGCAATATACCGTCGTGGCGGAGGAGGCCTCGGCGCCGAGCCCGACCGCCCGGCCGGACCTGATCTTCCAGACCCAGGACGGCTATATCACCTGCGGCACCATCTCGGACTCGGAATGGAACGGCTTCTGCAAGGCGGTGGAGATGCCCGAGCTGGCGGCGGACACGCGCTTCAATTCACCGGGCGGGCGGGCCGCCAACGCCACCGAGCGCATCATGCTCATGGCCGACATCCTCAAGCAGCGCACCAGCGCCGCCTGGCTGGAGCGGCTCGACGCCGCCGACGTGCCTTGCGCGCCCGTGCTGCGCCGCGGCGACATCGTCGACAACGAGCAGGTCGTGGCCAGCAAGCTGATCGAAGTCTTCGACCAGCCGACAGTCGGCGACGTGCGCCAGCCGCGTCCCGCCGCGCAGTTCGATCGCACGCCGGCAGGCATCCAGGGACCGGCGCCGCGCATCGGCGAACATACCGCCGCCATCCTGGCCGAGCTCGGCTATGACCGCGCGGCGGTCGAGGCACTAGCACAAGAGCAGGTCATCCGAACGGCGACGGCAGAGCGTGCGGCCTCCTAGCCGATGCTGAAACGATACCTGCCGAACCGGCAACGACAGACGAGGCGATGATGAGCAAGGAAACCGGCGTCGCATTGCTGATCGGGGCAGGCGATGCGATCGGCGCGGCCGTCGCCCGGCGCTTCGCCGCCGGCGGCCTCAAGGTCGCCATCGCCCGCCGCGACGGCGAAAAATCCCGCCATGTGGTGGATGAAATCGCCGGGCGCGGCGGCATGGCACAGGCCTATAGCGTCGACGCCCGCCAGGAGCCGGCAATCCAGGGCCTCTTCGCCATGGTGGAGGACACTCTCGGGCCGATCGAGGCCTGCCTGTTCAACGCCGGCGCCAATGTCAATGCGCCACTCCTCGAGACCAGCGGCAAGCTGTTCTTCAAGGCCTGGGAGCTTGCCTGCTACGGCGGCTTCCTCACCGGACGCGAGGCAGCGCGCTATATGGTGCCGCGCGGCCGGGGCACCATGCTCTTCACCGGCGCCACCGCCAGCCTGCGCGGGGGCGCCGGCTTCGCCGCCTTCGCCGCGGCTAAATTCGGCCTCAGGGCCGTGGCGCAATCCATGGCGCGCGAGCTCGGCCCGAAGAACATCCACGTCGCGCACCTCATCATCGACGGCGCCATCGACAGCGAGGCCATCCACCGGCGGCTGCTCGCGCGCGGCGGTGACGCGCTGAAGAAGCTGCCACCCGACAGCCTGATCCAGATCGCTTCGGTGGCGGAAGCCTACTGGACGCTGCATTGCCAGAAGCGCGATGGCTGGACGCACGAGCTGGACCTGCGTCCCTATGCGGAGACGTGGTAGCCATGCCGGGGGAAGAGCAGCCCCGGCTCCTGCTGTGGGGCATCGGCACCAGCCGCACCATGCGGGCGCATTGGACCCTGCATGAACTGGCGCTGCCCTACACGCTGCAACCGATCCTGCCGCGCACGGGCGAGACCAAGACGGCGGAATTCACCCGCCTCAATCCGCGGCAGAAGATTCCGCTGCTGCAGGACGGCGATTTCGCCATCGCCGAAAGCCCGGCCATCGCCGCCTATCTCGCCGAACAATATGGCGAACCCGGCGCCGGCCTGATCCCGACCGATCGCCGCGAGCGCGCGCGCTGGCTCGAATGGTGCTTCCATATCATCAGCGAGCTCGACGCCACCAGTCTCTACGTCATGCGCCGGCACGGCGATCTCAAGCATATCTACGGCGAGGCCCCGGTGGCGCTGACCAGCTCCGGCGAATATTTCGTCACCCAGCTTCGCCATGCCGACCAGGCGCTGCGCGACGGCCGGACCTATCTGGTGGGCGGCCAATTCACCACCGCCGATATCCTGCTGACCACCTGCCTCGCCTGGGCGGTCGACTACAAGGTGCCGGTCACCGACGCCTGCCTCGCCTATATGACGCGGATGACCGCCCGGCCGGCCTTTCAGAGCAGCCTGAAGGCAAACCATCCGGCCCGAGCCTGAACGCCGGGCCGGCAGGGTTCATGGAGCGTTCCGTTAGTGGTTTGAAAACGACACTCTCCATATTATATTGGGCTTGCCGTCGATTCGGGCGCCGCGGTTGGAGAGCATGCATGCGCTGGAATGAACTGGAAAACGAGGCCTGTTCCTTTGCCCGGACCATCTCGGTCATCGGCGACCGCTGGACCTTGCTCATTCTGCGCGACTGCTTCCTGCGGGTGCGCCGCTTCGAGGATTTCCAGGTGCGGCTCGGCATCACCCGGCCGATTCTGGCCGACCGGCTGCGCAAACTGGTCAAGGAATTCGTGTTGACCAAGGTGCCCTATCAGGAACGGCCGCTCCGCTACGAATACCGGTTGACGCCGAAGGGCCTCGATCTCTATCCGATCCTGATGGGCATCGTGCATTGGGGCGACGTGCACAAATGCGGCAAGAAGGGCCGGCCGCTGCTGCATGCGCACAATGCCTGCGGCCACGATTTCGATCCGGTCATGGTCTGCTCGGAATGCGGCGAGCCGGTCGATGCCAAGCAGGTGCATGTGCACCCCGGCCCCGGCGCCGACAGTTCGCGCCACCTGCAGCACGGCATGGAATTGCCGCGCGGCAAGCGCGCCGGCGCCCGCGCCTGAACGGGCGCGGCGGCGCAGTTCAAGGCCGATAGCCGAAGCTCACCGGCCCGAGGTGCTGCGCGAGCAGCGGCTGCACCAGCTCGATCCAGTCGCAAAGCTTCGCCCGCGTCTCACGCGGATCGATCAGGTCGTGGATGGCGAAGGCCTCGGCCTGCGGAAAGATCGAGCGGCGCGCGGCGAGCGCCTCTTCCAGTTCCCGGCGCTTGGCCGCCGGGTCGGCCGCGGCGGCGATCTCGCGTCCATAGGCGACGGCGACGCCGCCCTCGACCGGCAAGGCACCGGTTTCCGCCGAGGGCCAGGCCAGTACGTAGGCGCCAGGGCCATAGTGCGCGGCGGCGGCGAGCCCGATGCTCTTGCGCATGATGACCGAGGCCCAGGGCACGGTGCATTGCGCCACGGCGAGAACCGCGGCGGCGCCGGCGCGGATGGTGCCGGCCGCTTCCGCCTCCGGCCCGATCATGAAGCCGGGTTCGTCGACGAAACTGACCACCGGCAAGTGGAACACCTGGCAGAGTTCGATGAAACGGCGGAGTTTGCGCGCGCCGTCGACGGTCATGGCCCCGGCGGTATGCCGGCAGTCGTTGGCGACCACGCCGAGGGGAATGCCGAGCAGGCGGCCGAAGCCCGTAACCTGGTTGGCGGCGAAGCGCCGGGCCATTTCGAAGAACGAATCCCGGTCCAATACCGCGCGCAGGACCCGCCTGACGTCGTAGATCTGCCGGCGGTTTTCCGGAATGATGGTGGACAAGCCGGCATCGGCGCGCTCGCGCGGGTCGTCCGAGCCGGCGACCGGCGGCAGGTCCCAGACATTCGCCGGCAGGTAGCTCAAAAAGCGCTTGATGGCGGCGAAGGCCGCCGCCTCGTCCTCGACCACGTCGTCGACCACGCCGCTCTTTTCGTGCACCGCCGGGCCGCCGAGTTCCTCCCTGCTGACGCTGCGGCCGAGCGCGCGCTCGACCAGCGCCGGGCCGCCGGCCAGGACCGCGGCAGTTTGCCGGGTCATGACGCAATAGTGCGACGATACCAGCCGCACCGCCGGCAGGCCCGCGACCGTGCCGACCGCCGCCGAGGCCACCGGCACCGAGGCGAGCGTGCGCCCGACCGAGGCGAAGCGATGGGCATGGCCGACCGGCTCGGGCAGGATCCTCGGCTGGCCCTTGCCGCCGGCGCCGGTCACGCTGCCGCCGGAACCTTCGTGCAGACGGACCAGCGGCAAGCGGTATTGGCAGGCCAGTTCCTCGGTATAGATGCTCTTGCGCAGGCCGGCGACATTGGGCGAACCCGCCGCCATGGTAAAATCCTCGCCGCCGACGATCACCGGCCGGCTGTCGAGCCGGGCGAAGCCGAGTACGAAGTTGCCGGGCTTGAAGCTTGCAGTGTCGTCTTCCTGCTGTTCGACCATGCCGGCGATCGGGCCGACCTCGCGGAACGAGCCGGGATCGACCAGGGCGCCGATGCGCTCGCGGATGGTGAGCCGCCCCTTGGCGTGATGACGCGCCACCGCCTCCGCGCCGCCCTGCTCCAGCGCTGCACGGCGCCGCGCGGCGATCTCATCGAGTTGCTTGTCCCAGGCCATGACGCCTCGCGCCGTCGAAATTCCCCCACCATCGAAGCCGATGCCGGCCCACCCGATCAAGGCTCGTCGTTGCGGCGCCGCGTCATCGGATCAGGCATGCTCGAAGGCCGGCTCCGGCGTGACGAAGGCGCCGCGCGCGGGGCGGGCGCGGATGAAGCTGACCAGGAGCGCCGCCAGCAGGCAGAGCAGGCCGGCGGAAACGAAGGCGGCAAAATAGTCACCGGTTTCCGTCCGCAGCAGGCCGGCCGCCCAAGCGACGGCGGCGGCTCCGACCTGGTGCGAGGCGGCGATCCAGCCGAACATCAGCGCGGCGTTCTCCTCGCCGAACACCTGGCCGGCAAGGCGGACCGTCGGCGGCACCGTGGCGATCCAATCGAGGCCGTAGAACACTGCGAAAAGCGAGAGGCCGTAGAAGCTGAAATCGTAGGAATAGGGCAGGAACAACAGCGACAGACCGCGCAGGCCATAGTACCAGGCGAGCAGCCTGCGGCTGTCGAAGCGGTCGGTGAGCCAGCCCGACGCGGTCGTCCCGATCAGGTCGAAGACGCCCATCATGGCGAGCAGACTGGCGCCCATGACGGCGGGAATGCCGTGGTCGATGCAGGCCGGGACCAGGTGCGTGCCGATCAGCCCGTTAGTCGAGGCGCCGCAGATGAAGAAGCTGCCGGCCAGGAACCAGAAGTCGCGCGAGCGGATGCCGCGCGTGAGCGCCGTGAGCGCGCGGCGCACCGGGTTCTCGCCGCTGCGTTCGACGAACTGGATGTTGCTGCCGCCATAGGGCGGCGAGCCGACGTCGGCGGGGTGGTTGCGCAGCAGGAGCGCGGCGAGCGGCGCCAGGACGAAGGCGGCGCCGGCGACGGTCAGCGATATCGTGCGCCAGCCGAAGTGGCTGCCGAGGCTGGCCAGCAGCGGCAGGAAAATGAGCTGCCCGGTGGCGCTGCTCGCGGTCAGCACGCCGAGCACCAGGCCGCGGCGACGGGCGAACCAGCGACCGGCGATGGTTGCGCCGAGCACCATGGCGATCATGCCGCTGCCGGAACCGACCACGACGCCCCAGAGCAGCAGCATCTGCCACGGCGCCCGCATCAGCGCGGTGAGCGCCACGCCGACGGCCAGCAGCAGCAGCGCGACGGAGACGGTGCGGCGCAGGCCGAAGCGTTCCATCACCGCGACGGCAAAGGGACCGAGCATGCCATAGAGAAAGATATTGACCGCGATCGCCGCGCTGATCGTGGCATTGGACCAGCCGA
>DATKQA010000170.1:0-4605 GCA_035523835.1 Candidatus Sulfotelmatobacter sp. | reverse complement strand
AGCGGGCGAGCGGCAGCGGCTTGCCGTCGATGGCGGTAAAGCTGAAGTCGTGGGCGGTCTGGGAGGCGGGCATGGCGGCTCCTGCGGCGACGACGAGCCAGGACTATAGGTTTCCGCAGCCGGCGCGGCAAAGAACAATCTATTAACCATATGGCAAGGAAGCCGCCGCACACTCCGGAGAGCAAGGCAGGTTTCCCAGATGTCGCTGTTCGGTCACTGCATTGTCGTGCTGGCCTATGCGCTGCTCGCCGCCGCGCTCGGCCTGAGCTTCGGCCCGTCCCTGGCGGCGCCGGGGTTTGGCGGCAGCATGGCCACCGCCGGCCTCGTGTTTCTCGCCTTTGCGCTTGGCCATGAATTCCTGCTGCGCCGGAGCAGCCTGCACGAAACCGTCCGGCTGATGCGCGAGCTGCGCCAGGCGAACGCCCAGACGGCAGCCGATCTCGGCGCCACGCGCCGCGACCTCACCGCGCTCCGCCGCCAGCTCGAGGGCGTGCAGCGCGAGGGCGCCGAAAAGATGGCCGGCGAGATGCAGATGCTGAAGGGCCTGCTGCAGCAGCTCAACGACCGGATGCTGCGCCGGCGGGTGAGCGGACCATCCACCAGCGCGGCGGTGCCGCTGCCGATCCGCCGCGAGGCGCCAGGCGAATTGCCGGCCGACGCGGCGCAGCAGCTCGACATGGTGCGCATGGCGCTGGAAGACAACCGCGTCGATCTCTACCTCCAGCCGATCGTCAGCTTGCCGCAGCGCAAGGTGCGCTTCTACGAGAGCTTCTCGCGCATCCGCAACGTCGAGGGCGGCGTGCTCGCGCCCGAGCAATATCTGGCGCTGGCCGAGGACAACGGCCTCATCACCACCATCGACAACCTGCTGCTGTTCCGCTGCGTGCAGCTCATCCGCCGCACCAAGGGGCGCCGCCGCGACGTCGGGTTCTTCGTCAATATGTCGGTGCGGAGCCTGCAGGACGAGGAATTCTTCGGTCAGTTCTACGAGTTTCTGCAGCAGAATGCCGATCTCGCCGACAACCTGTTCTTCGAGTTTTCGCAAGGCGACATCGAGAAGCACGGCGCCGCCGTGGCGGCGGCGATGGAGCGGCTCGCCGATCTCGGTTTCCGCTTTTCGCTCGATCAGGTGTCTTCGCTTGATGTCGACTACAACGGCCTGGCCCGGGCGAGCTTCCGCTTCGTCAAGATCGACGCCCGCGCGCTCACCTCGCGCGAGCACCAGTCGGTGGCGTCGATCGACGTCGCCGATCTCAAGCTGGTCCTGGGACGCAACGGCATCGACCTCATCGCCGAGAAGATCGAAACCGAGCCGATGGTGGTCGACCTGCTGGAGTTCGACGTCGACTACGGCCAGGGCTATCTGTTCGGCGAGCCGCGACGCAGCCGCGAAGCCGCCTGACGCGGCGATTGACAGGCCGGCTGCGCTGACCGAGGCTGCCCGGCCTGATGACCATTCCGGTGCTTTCCGGCCTCGGCCCGCTCGCCCCGCGCTTCGACGGCTTCCTGCTCGACCTCTGGGGCGTGGTGCACAACGGCCACGAACCCTATCGCCATGCGGTCGAGTGCATGCGGCGGCTGCGCGCCGGCGGCAAGGTTCTGCTGCTCTCCAACGCGCCGCGCCGGCCCGAAGCCGTACGCCAGCAGCTCGACCGGATCGGCGTCGCGCGCGATGCCTATGACGATGTGCTGACCTCGGGCGAGCTGACCCGGCGCGCGCTGGCCGCGGGCGCCGATGGGATTGTCGGCAAGCGCTATTTTCGTATCGGACCGGAACGGGACTGGGGCCTGCTCGAAGATCTCGACTTCGCCGCCGTGCCCGACATCGCGGCAGCGGAATTCGTGCTCTGCACCGGCCTCAACGACGACGAGAGCGAGACGCCCGCCGACTATGCGAAACTGCTGGCGGTCGCCGCCGCGCGCCGGCTGCCGCTCGTCTGCGCCAATCCCGACCTCACCGTCATGCGCGGGCCGAAGCGTATCTTCTGCGCCGGCGCCATCGCCGCCGCCTATGAGGCGCAAGGCGGCGTCGCGCACTATCACGGCAAGCCGCATGCCGGCGCCTACGTGGCCTGCCGTGCCCTGTTGGGCCTGCCGGCGTCGCGGTTGCTGGCGGTCGGCGATTCGCTCCGCACCGATATCGCCGGTGCGGTGCACGCCGGCATCGCCTCCGTGCTGGTGGCCGGCGGCATCCATGCCGAGGAATGGGGCCTTGCGCCCGGCGAGACGCCGCGGGCGGACAAGCTTGCCGCCGCTTGCGAACAGGCCGGCGTGCGGCCCGGCGCGGTGCTGGCCGAGCTCCGCTGGTAACAGTGCCGTCAGCGCATCTCGTCGACCGACTTCACGATGTGGGTGACCACGCCGTAGTCGCGCGCTTCGGCTGCGGTCATCCAGAAATTGCGATCGGTGTCCTGCTCCACCTTCTCGAACGGCTGGCCGGTGGCATCGGCGATGGTCTGGTTGATGCGGCGGCGCATCTTGATGATTTCCTTCGCCTCGATGGCGATGTCGCTGGCCGGGCCGCCGGCGCCGCCGAGCGGCTGGTGGATCATGAAGCGGGTGTTGGGCAGCGAGTAGCGGTTCTCGCGTGCCGCGGCGAGGAAGATGTGCGCGCCCGCGCTGGCCACCCAGCCGGTGCCGATCACCTTCACCTTGGGACGGATGAAGCGGATCATGTCGTGAATGGTGTCGCCGGCCTCGACGTGACCGCCCTGGGAGTTGATGAAGCAGCGGATCGGCTCCTCGCTATCGTGCGAGAGCGCCAGGAGCTGCGCGGTGACGCCTTGCGCAATCTTTTGCGTGATCTCGCCGAACAGCAGCACGATGCGCGCCTTGAACAGGCTCTCGGCGACCTTGTGGTGCGCGGGGGGCGTCGGCGTCTTTTCCTTGTCGCCTTCGTCTTCGTCGTCGAGTCGCACAAAGCCCATGATTTCCTCGCAATCTGGCGGTGATGGCCAAACGGACGGGCGCAGATTAGGTCAATTTGCCGGCCGGGCCAATCGACCATATAGGAACGCGCCGGCCCGGAGAAAACCCTCAGGCCTCGCGGGCTTCGAGCAGCGCCTCGGCCAGTTCGACGAAGCCCCGGCCGCCGCGCGAGGGGGTGATCCAGGCCGGCAGCGCGGCAATGCGGCCGGCGAAATCATTGACATTGGCGACGCCGACGGCGTTCGGAAAAAAGCCGAACATCGGGGCGTCGTTCGGCGAATCGCCGACGAAGACGGCGGTCTCGCGCACCGCGTCGACGTCGCCGCCGAAGGCCTCGGCGAACAGCCGTCGCGTCATGGCGAGCTTGTCGTAGTCGCCGAACCAGCCGTTGACATGGATCGAGCTGACCTTGGCCGCGGCACCGGCCGCCTCGAACAGGGCGACGATGCGCGCTACCGCCTCCGGCGGCAACGGTGTCACGTCCTCGGCGAAATCGATGGCGAGATCGGCTTCGCGATAGGCCTGGTCGGCTGCCACCGCCGCGCCCGGCACGGCGGCGGGAATATCGCGGGCGAGCCGGTCCAGCCGTGCGCGGTCGCGCCGACGCTCGGCCTCGCTCTTCCAATAGCGCCTGGTCATGCGGCGTGTGGCATGGTCGTAGCGGAAATAGAAGGCGCCGTTCTCGCCGACCACCGCGTCCACCGGCCAGAAGCGGGCGATCAGGTCGCACCAACCGGCCGGGCGGCCGGTCACCGGAACGATCCGCAGGCCGGCGGCCTTGAGCCGTTCCATCGCCGCATAGGCGGCAGCGCCGAGGTGGCCATGATCGGTCAGAGTGTCGTCGATGTCGGCGAGCAGGGTGCCGACGCTGGCGCGGGCGGCGCGTGGAAATTCGGCAAACGGGCGCAAGTCCCGGTCTCCTGCGCCGACGCTCAGAAGCGTTCTTCGCCGATGCGCCGGGCGGCGTCGGGAAAATCGCGATAGAGCGCGAAGAAAACGTCGCGCACGCGGCCGTTCACGGCGTGATGCAAGCCCTCGACGGCGCCGGCGCGGCTCGCGACTTCGGCGAAGGCCTCGTCGAGCTGGGCAAGGCCCGTGGTTTCGATCATGACATGAAACTCGGGCAGGAAGCTTGGTCCGAGGCCGAGCTTGCGCCGCGTGAGGCGCCAGCCGGCGATGCGGCCGCCGGCCTCCAGGTGCTGCATGTAGGCGGCGAAATGCCCGGCGAATTCGGCGTCGCCGACGCCGTCCTTCAGATTGAACCAGCCGTGATAGATGTCCATCCGCTCCTCCGGCGCCGCCGAATCGGGCACTCGGATCATGCGGCAGGCAGCGCCGGGGCGAAAGACGGGAAGCGGCAGAATCGCTCGCCGGGCTCGCGCCTCAGTCGAACATGGCGTCGATATCGGCCTGGCTCGGCGTCGCGGTGCCCTTCGCCTTCGCCGGGGCATCGAACATGGCGTCGACGTCGCTCTGGCCGACGCCTTCGCCGGCCAGCGCCGGCCCGTGCAGCAGCGCTGCGTCGCCGGTTACCTCGGGCTCGCCGGCGACGGGATCGTCCGCCAGATCCGGCCCCCAAGCCTTCTGCAGGCCGTTCAGGCGTTCCTCGATGTAGGTCAGCGTATTGACCACCTTGGTGATGCGCTGACCGGTAATGTCCTGGAACGAGCAGGCCTC
>DATKQA010000169.1:0-2221 GCA_035523835.1 Candidatus Sulfotelmatobacter sp. | reverse complement strand
GCCGTCTCGGGCAAGTATTGGAACCTGCCGGAGACCCTGCCGCTCGGCGTGCCGCTCGACCGCGTCATCTATGCCAGGTCGGTCGATGTCAATGCGCCGCCGGGGCAGGTCCGCCAGGCGCTCAAGCGCCTCGCCGGTCGCGCCGGCGCCAAGGCCGGGCCGGCGGCGACCATGGCCGGCGCCACGCCGGCCTCCCCGGCCGCCGGCCGCTCGGCCTTGCGCGGATTGGGCGATTTCTACGTCAATCTGCTCAATCTCCCGGACAAGACCATCGGTTGGTTCCCCTGGGCCTATGGCGCCGGCCTTCGCCTCTGCCGCGACTGGCGCCCCGACCTGATTTTCGCCAGCGGACCGCCGATGACCGCGCTGCTGGTCGCCCGCCGCCTCAGCGACCGCCTGGGCCTGCCCTGGGTCGCCGAGCTGCGCGACCGCTGGGCCGACGATCCCTATGCCGACACCGCCTATCCGCCTTGGCGGCTGCGGCTCGATCATTGGCTGGAACGACGAGTGCTGGCCACCGCCACGGCGCTGGTCACGGTGACCGAGCCATGGGCCGAATTCTACCGGGCCAAGTACGGCAAGCCGGTGGCGACGATCTACAACGGCTATGATCCGCGCGACTTCGATTTCGATCCGGCGCTGCCGACAGCGCCGCTGTCGCCGCATCTCGTCATCGGCTACACCGGCGGCATCTATCCCGGTCGCCGCGACCCCGCGCCGCTGTTCCAGGCGCTGAAATCGCTCGGCCCGCTCGGCGAGAAGTTCCGCGTCATCTTCTGCGGCACCGATCCCGGCCATGTCTATCCGATCGCCGAACGGGCCGGGGTGCGCCATCTCGTCGAGGTGCGCCCCGGCGTCACCAACGCGGAAGCCCTGGAATTCCAGCGCCGTTCCGACGTGCTGCTGCTCATGCAATGGAACGATCCGCGCGAGCAGGGCAATTGCCCCGGCAAGTTCTTCGAATATATCGGCAGCCTGCGGCCGATCCTCGGTCTCGGCCTCGAGAACGGCGTGCCGGCGACGATCACGCGCGATCGTGCCGCCGGCTTCTTCCTCAACGATCCGCCGGCCATCGCCGCGCAGCTCAAGACCTGGCTGGCCGAGAAGGAGGCGTCGGGCCGCATCCGGTCCCTGCCCCTGGCGACCCGGGAAGGCCTGTCGCGCACCGTGCAGTTCGAGCTGCTGGAGCAATTTCTGGCCGGCCTGCCGCTGGTGCGGGAAGCGGCGAGATCAAGAGCGGCATAAATCCGCGGTAGTGCCGGCCTAGGCGAAGACGCTGCGCCAACCAAGCTTGATCAGGTTGCGCATTTCCTCTGCCAAAGGATGTTTGAGCAGAAAGGCCGCGCCGCCGAAGCCGATCGCGGCGCCCGCTGCGGCGATGAGCAGCGGCAGCCACAGATTGTCCGGGCCGGTCGGCATGGTCAGCACCACGATCAGGGGAACGACGCTGCTGGCCACCGCGAGAGCGCCGCTCTTGGCGGTTGCGCCGATCAGGTCGCCGAGCGACATCTTGGTGACGCTTCGCAGGAAGACGAAGGAAACGACAGCCTGTACCACCGCGCTGGCAATGATCGCGTAGCCGACGCCTTCAAGGCCTTGGCTGGACATGAGCGCAATGACCAGCAGGACGATCTGCACCGGTACGGTTATGGCCAGCGATGAGACGAACTTGACGATCGATCCCGTGCCCTGCAGGACCGACCAGTTCATCGTGGCCGTCAGCCGGATGATCGCGGCGATGCACAGCAGCCTGACCAGCGGCACCGACGCGTCCCATTGATCGCCGAACAAGATGCGGATGATCGGGAAGGCGAAGAGGGCGACGAAACAAAAGAACGGCCAGCCGACCGCGGTGATATGCGTCAGGCTTTGCAGCAGGAAGTCGCGGACGTCCTTGCCCTCGCGGCTGCGCATGGCAATGGCCGAAAGCGCAACCGGCGACACGCCGGCGATGACGCTCTGATTGAACGTCTCCAAGAGGCCATTGGCGCGGCTGTAGAAGCCGACCGCCGCCGGGTTCATCAGCCGGCCGATCAGAACATCGGGCGCCCCGATGCCGATCTCGGTCAGCGCCTGGCCGGCGGTGGACCAGGCTCCGAAGGAGATGACCTGGCGCCATTCCTTCAACGACGGCAGCAGGCGGCCAGAGGACGGATGTTCGAACTGCGCCGCGATCACGGTGACGACCAGACCGATCACCGACGCCCAAGCCATGGCCATG
>DATKQA010000168.1:0-2640 GCA_035523835.1 Candidatus Sulfotelmatobacter sp. | reverse complement strand
ATATGTAATACCCTAGCCGAAGCAACGACGGGCTGCAATCCGCCGGGCGGCTATGCTACGCGGAGCGCGGCGGCCAGCTTGCGCACCGCCGGCTCGATCGCCTGGTCGGCGACGGCGGCATAGCCGAGCAGCAGGCCCTGGCGCGTCGGCCGGCCGAGGAAATAGCCGGAGAGCGCCGGCGCGTTGATGCCGGCCGCGGCGGCCCGCCGCGCCGCCTCGTTATCGTCCATCCGCCGTGCCAGGGCCGGCGCCAGCGCCGCCAGCAGGTGCATGCCGGCCGGGTCCGGGGTCAGTTGCAGCAGGCCGGCGAGATGCCGCTCCGCCGCGGCGAGCAGGAGCCGCTGGCGCTCCCCGTAGCGCTTGCGCATGCGCCGCACGTGGGCGGCGAAATGGCCGGCCTCGATGAATTCCGCCAGCACCGGCTGCATGGCGCTGGCGGGATGATCGTCGAGCGTCGCCCGCGCCTTGGCGAAGGCATCGACGGTCGCCGGCGGCACCACCAGATAGCCGAGGCGGAGCGAGGGGAACATCACCTTGGAGAAGCTGCCGACATAGATGACGCGGCCGTCCTGGTCGAGCCCCTGCAGAGCGGCGAGCGGCGGGCCGGCGTAGCGGAACTCGCTGTCATAGTCGTCCTCGATGATCCAGGCGGACTGCCGCCGCGCCCAGGCGAGCAGTTCGAGCCGCCGCGCCAGGCTCATGGTCACGCCGAGCGGATATTGGTGCGAGGGCGCGACGCAGGCGAGCCGCGCCGGCGGCGCCTTGCCGGTCTCGATGACGCGCATGCCGTCGGCATCCATCGGCACCGGCACCAGCCTGGCGCCGGCGGCGGCCAGCACGGCGCGGATGCCGGCGTAGCCCGGCTCCTCCACCCAGACGCTATCGCCGGGATCGAGCAGCAGGCGGGCGGCGAAATCCACCGCCTGACGTGCGCCGGAGACGACGATCACCTGCTCGGCGCCGGCATGCACGGCACGCACGGTGCGGAGATAGTCGGCGATGGCGGTGCGCAGCCTCAGGTGCCCGCGCGGCTCGGTCGCGGCGATCAGGTCGGCATCCGGCCGGCGCCAATGCTTCGCCGCCAACCGCGACCAGAGTTCGAAGGGAAAATCGCTGGTATCGGGCAGGCCGGCGGCGAACAGACCGCTGCGCTGCGGCCGGCGGGCGCCGCGTGCCGCCAGATCGTCGCCGCGCTGCGACAGCCGCGGGCCGGCGCTCCGCCGTTCGCCGCGGCTGCGCGCCGCCGCCGGCGCCGGATCGGGCAGTTCGGCGGGAATGAAACTGCCGGAGCCGGCGCGGCCCTCGACATAGCCCTCGCTGATGAGCTGGTCGAGAGCCAGCAGCACGGTGTTGCGCGACACCGCCAATTCGTCCGCCAGCATGCGGCTCGAGGGCAGCCGCGCGCCGGGCGCCAGCCGGCCCGCCAGCACCAGCTCGCGGATGCCGGTATAGAGCTGGCGGTGCAGCGGTTCCGCCGCCTCGGCATCGAGATGCAAGGTGAGCAGCGGCGCTTCGGCGCGGCGGCGGCTCAACGGCGGCCTTTCGCTGCCGGCAAGGATCGTCGCCGCTCAGCGCAAGCGGAAGCCCGGCGCACAACCGCCTTCGTTCCACGTCATGCGGCGGCGACCTCGACCACCGTGTCGTTGAAGCAGGCACCCTCGGCGAGGTCGGCGCGCATATCGGCCGAAACCAGCGCCGAGATCGTCTGGCCGGTCGGGCTGGTGGCGAGCCAGGCGCCCTTCTCGCTGGCGACCACGCCGGGCGGCACCGCGTCGGTGATCTTGAGCGGCAGGATCACCTCGCCGCGCTCGTTCCATACCTTGACCGCGGCGCCGCCGGCCAGGCGTCGCGCGGCGGCGTCGCGCGGGTTCATCAGCAGCAGCGGCGGCTTTTTTGACGCATCCAGGTCGCCGAGGGTGGAGGAGATGCGCCGGTCCGAGGCCGGCGAGATGAGCTGCAGCGGATGCGAGCTGTTCGGCGCCTGCCAGGTCGGCAGCAGCGCCGAAGCGCCCCAGCGCTTGGCCAAGGTCTCCGACTTCAGCTCGATCTTGCCGGACGGCGTCGCCGGCCGGACGTTCTCGTAGAGCACCAGCGGCTTGCCGTCCGCTCCCTGCATGGCCAGCGCCTCGCGGGTCGAAATCCGGCTCGGCCTGGTGCCCTTGAGCTTCGGATCGCTGCCGTCGACGGCATCGTCCATCAGCTCGGCGTCGCTCGCCTTGAAGCAGGCGTCGTCGAAGCCGAAGCGCGCCGCCAGCCGGCGGAAGATTTCCGTGTTCGGCAGGGCCTCGCCGAGCGGTGCGATCACCGCTTCCGCGCGCTGCAGCCACTGATGGCCGTAGGAGGGATAGAGATCGGCATATTCGAAATGGGTCGCGGCCGGCAGCACCAGGTCGCAATGGCGCATGCTTTCGGTCATGGTCAGTTCGATGCCGACGGCGAAGACGTCTTCGCGCGCCAGGCCGCGGCGCATGCGGTTCTGATCCGGGTGCACGACGATCGGGTTGTGGTTGTAGATGAACAGCGCGCGCAGCGGCGGCGCGATGTCGTCCTCCGCCAGGTGGCGGCCGATGTCGTTGATGTTGAGCGTACGCGTGCCGGCGGGCGCCAGGTCGGGCCGTTGCAGCTTGGCCATGGTCTTGG
>DATKQA010000167.1:0-2308 GCA_035523835.1 Candidatus Sulfotelmatobacter sp. | reverse complement strand
CGCGATCCCTTCGCCTCCAACCATTCGGCACGCGTCGCCGAGGTGGCGCGGGCCATCGCCGAGGAGATGCACCTGCCGCCGGTGGCGATCGAGACCACCGAGATCGCCGCCGCGCTGATGAACCTCGGCAAGATCACTGTGCCGCAGGACCTGCTGACCCGCACCGGCGAGTTGAAGCAGGATGAGATCAGGCTGATTCGCGAGAGCATCCTGACCTCGGCGGACCTGCTCGACGGCATCGAGTTCGATGGTCCGGTGGTCGAGACCTTGCGCCAGTTGCAGGAGCACTGGGACGGCAGCGGTATGCCGAAAGGCCTCAAGGGCGAGGAAATCCTGCCCATGGCGCGGGTCGTTGCCGTGGCCAACGCCTTTGTCGGCATGGTCAGCGCCCGCGCCTATCGCTCAGGTCTGCCGCTCGATGCCGCGGCGCGCACGCTGCTGGAAGGCGCCGGCGCCAAATTCGACCGCCGGCCGATCGCGGCCCTGATCAACATTCTCGACAATCGGGATGGACGCACGCGCTGGGCGAGCTTTGCCGAAGTCCCCTCGCCGCCGCACGGTTAGCCGCATGCGATGCGGATCGAGCCAGCCATGCTGAAGCGGCTGTTCGCTCGCCGCGAACCGGCGCCGGTGGCGATCAGGGAAGCGCGGACGCCGCCGGACAGCCGCATCTATGCCATCGGCGACATCCACGGCCGGCTCGACCTGTTGCAAGCGCTGCGGCAGCACATCCAGCACGATGCCGCCTCGTTCCATGGCGCACGCAAGGTGCTGATCTACCTCGGCGACTATGTCGATCGCGGCCAGCAGAACCGCGAGGTGATCGACCTGCTGCTGCAGCCGCTGGCCGGCTTCGAGGAAATACATCTGCGCGGCAATCACGAGCAGGCGCTGCTCGATTTCCTCGACGAGCTGTCCGCCGGCATCGCCTGGATGCAGTTCGGCGGCGCCATGACCTTGCGCAGCTACGGCGTTGCCATGCCGCCCGGCGATGTTTCCGGTGGCCGCCTGGCGCAGGCGCAGGCGTTCCTGCGGCGCAATCTGCCGCCGGCCCATCTCGCGTTCCTGCGCGGCTTGTCCCTCAGCCACGTCGAGGGCGACTATCTCTTCGTTCATGCCGGCATCCGCCCCGGCGTGCCGATGGCCGAGCAGGACCCGACCGACCTGATCTGGATCCGCGACGAATTCCTCGCCTCCACGGTCGATCACGGCAAGGTGGTGGTGCACGGCCATTCGATCTCGACCGAGGTCGAGATGCGCGACAACCGCATCGGCATCGATACCGGTGCCTATTTCAGCGGCCGGCTGACCTGCCTGGTGCTGGAAGGCGCCGGGCGGCGCCTGCTGCAGACCTGAGGCCCGGGTTGCGCGGGCCTTCAGGCTTCCGGTCGGGCTAGGGCGGCAATTCCATGTGCGGCATCGCCGGCTGGGTAGCGCGCGCGGATGCCGCGCCGGTGCCGGCGGCACTTGCGGCCATGACGCGCGCCGTCGCGCATCGCGGCCCGGACGGCGAAGGCTTTCATCACGCCGAGACGCGCGACGGCCGCTATCGCGCCGCGCTCGGCCATCGCCGGCTCTCGATCATCGATCTGGTGACCGGGGACCAGCCGATGCACGACGCCCGCGGCCGGGTCAGCGTGGTGTTCAACGGCGAGATCTACAACTTCCGCGAGCTGCGCCGTGAGCTCGAAGGCCTTGGCTGCCGCTTCCGCACCAGTTCCGACACCGAGGTCCTGCTGCATGGCTGGAGCGCCTGGGGCGAGCGGATGCTGGAGCGGCTGCGCGGCATGTTTGCCTTCGCCATCTGGGATGCCGACAGCGAGCGCCTGCTGCTGGCGCGCGATCCCTTCGGCAAGAAGCCGCTGTTCCTGCACGAGCGCGACGGCCGCCTGCTGTTCGCCTCCGAAATCAAGGCGCTCCTGGCGGCGCCGGAGGTGCCGGCGGCGGTCGATCGCCGGGCGGTTTGGAGCTATCTGCTCTATCGCTACGTGCCGGGACCGGACACGCTGTTTGCGGGTATTCGCAAGCTGCCGCCCGGCAGCTACGGAATCTGGGCCGACGGGCGGCTCGCCGTGACGCGCTATTTTCGGCCGTACGATCTCGGCGCGCGGCCGGAAGTGCCGCTTCCCGTCGATCCGGTCGGCAGCTTTCTCCGCCAGCTCGAGACGGCGGTCGAGCTGCGCATGGTGAGCGACGTGCCCTACGGCGCCTTCCTTTCGGGCGGCATCGATTCCTCCGCGGTTGTCGCCGCGATGGCCGAGGCCAGCACCACTCCGGTGAAGACGTTCTCGATCGGGTTCGAGAGCGA
>DATKQA010000166.1:0-5603 GCA_035523835.1 Candidatus Sulfotelmatobacter sp. | reverse complement strand
GGCGCTCGCGGTGCGCCACCCGGATGCCGACATCTACGGCATCGACGCCTCGGAGGAAATGCTGAAGACCGCCCGGGCGCGCATCGGCCGGCAGTGGCTCGATCACCGCGTGCGCGTGCGCCAGTGCCTGGCGGAAGAACTCGACCCGATGGCGACCTTCGGCCTGGGCGAGGCCTTCGATGCGGTGGTCTTCTCCTACACGCTGTCGATGATCGCCGACTGGGACCAGGCGCTCGAGCATGCGATTGCGGCGCTCAAGCCGGACGGCCTGCTGGCGATCGTCGATTTCTCCGAGCAGCGCGATCTGCCGCCCTGGTTCCGCCGCGCACTGCGCCGCTGGCTGTCGCTGTTCGACGTCAATCCGCGCGGCGAGCTGCCGTCCTATCTCGGCGCGCTCGCCTTCCGTGACCAGGGCGAGCTCCGGGTCGACCACCTTTATCGCGACTACGCCTGCCTGCTGCAATACCGCAAGCCCGCCTAGCGCTTGTCTCACGCCAGCGGATCGGCGATGAATTGCCGGTGCTTTGGTCGGGAGCACCGGCATGGGCGAGCGGGCAGCCATCGAGGCGATCGGGCGCTACCACCGTGAGCGCGAGCCGGAACGGCTGCGCATCAAGTTCGCCAAGATGGCGGCGGGCCCGTTCGGATTTTTCCGCGGCACCTGCCACCTGTTCTATGCCGACTGGCCGAAGCACGCGGCCCTCGACCATGCGCCATCGGCCTGGCTCTGCGGCGACCTGCATCTGGAGAATTTCGGCAGCTACAAGGGCGACAACCGCCTGACCTATTTCGACATCAACGATTTCGACGAGGCCGCCCTGGCGCCGGTCACCTGGGACCTGGCGCGCATGGTCACCGCCATAAGGCTGGCCGGCGCCGCGGCCGGCCTCGACGGCGAGACGCGGCGCACCATCGAGCGGACGTTTCTGCAGTCCTATCGCGACGCGCTCGCCGCCGGCAAGGTGCGCTGGGTCGAACGGGCGATCGCCACGGGCCTGGTCGGCGATCTCCTGCGCAAGGTGCGCTCGCGCAAGCGTGCCGCCTTTCTCAACCGGCGAACCGTGCTGGCCGGTCGCAAACGCAAACTTGAACCGCTTCCCGGCAAGACCCTGGAAATGCCGAGCCGGCGCGAGGCGCGGGACGTGCTGGACTTCATGCACCGCTTCGCGGCGGCGCAGGATGACGCCGGCTTCTTCACGCCGCTCGACGTCAAACGTCGCGTCGCCGGCACGGGCAGCCTCGGCTTGCGCCGCTACGTGGTGCTGGTCGAGGGTCGCGGCTCGCCCGACGGCAACTATCTGATCGACCTGAAAGAGGCCGGCCCCTCGGCGCTCGCGCCGCGTCTGAAGCTGCCGCAGCCGGATTGGAAAACCCCGGCGGCGCGGGTCGCCACCCTGCAGCAGCGCCTGCAGGCGGTGCCGCCGGCGTTGCTGCATGCGCTCCGCTTCGACGGCGCGTCCTGGATCCTGCGCGAACTGCAGCCGAGCGAGGATCGCGTGATGTTCGCCACGGCCAGGAACCAGCCCAAGGCGCTGGTGCAATTGGTGCGGGCGATGGGCGGGATCACCGCCTGGGCGCACCTGCGCGCCAGCGGCCGCCAGGGCGCCGCGACCGCCGACGACCTGGTCGATTTTGCCGGCAACCGCGCCTGGATCGGCGAGACGCACCGCTATGCCAAGCACTATGCCAGTGTCGTCATACGGGACTGGGAAGCCTTCAAGATCGCGCTGGAGGCCGGCGCCTTCGCCGCAGTGCTGGCCTGACGCCCGGGGCTTGTCGGCCCTCCCCCCGGAACGGCCTGCCCTCCGATTGCCGCAATTTACGCGCCATATGGAACGATAGCTGCTCGTTTCGCGTTCATTGCGCCAGGATCGAAGGCCGGGAGCGAGGGTATGTGCGGCGAGGCCTGGGGAACCGGCGGGTCGGGCGGTCCCACGCCGGCAACGATTTGACTGTGCCGCGCCGGTTGTTCTGTCGCAGCACGTGTGTGCAACCGGCGTCCCGGAACCGAACAACGAAAGCCCGCCCATGTCGCTTTTCTACGACCAGACCAGCAACGTCGTCCGTGCCATCTACGATCGGCGCATCAGCGCACCTTCGGTGCTCGACGCGGATGCCTATTTCCCGGCGGCGGAGAAGTTCGCCGAGGCCTGGCCGGCCATTCGCGACGAGGCGCTGACGGTGGCCGGGCGGCTTGGCAGCGTGCCGCGCTTCCACGAAATCATGCACGAGCAGCGCGCCATTTCCGCCAACGACAATCGCGATTGGCGCATGCTGATCCTGAAGGCCTACGGCATTTCCTTTCCGCAGAACATGGCGACCTGCCCGACGCTGGCCGCGGTCGTCGAGGCGGCGCCGGATGTGATCTCCGCTTCGATTTCGTTCCTGGCGCCGGGAAAACATATTCCGCCGCATCGTGGGCCGTTTCGCGGCGTGCTTCGCTTCTATCTCGGCCTCTGCATGCCGAAGAAGCGGGACGGCAGCCTCGCCGCCGTGCTGAAGATCGACGACGAGGAATACCGCGTCGACAACGGCGAATATCTGCTGTGGGACGACACCTATCCGCACGAGGTGTGGAACGACAGCGACCAGGTGCGCATCGTGCTGCTGCTCGATGTCTGGCGCCGCGACATGCCGACCGACATGGAACTGCTGTCGCGCTTTCTCGTCTCGCTGGTGCGCGTCGGCATCCGCTTCCGGGGCGTGTCGACCTGACGCCTACACGAGCGACTTGGCCAGTATCTCGGCGCCGAGCAGCGCCAGACAGATCAGGAAACAGCGGCGAAAGGCCGCCGGGCTGACCCGCCGGCGGACCATCTGGCCGGTCCAGGTGCCGGCCAGCGCGGGCATGGTCGCCACAGCCGACAGCGCGAGATCGTCGATCCGGTAGGCACCGCGGCAGGCGAGCCCGACGGCCAGGGCCACGGTCGAGACCGTGAATGACAGGCCGAGCGCTTGCACCAGGTCGTCCCGGTCCAGGTCCAGCGCCTGAAGATAAGGCACGGCCGGAATGACGAAGACCCCCGTCCCCCCGGCGACGAGCCCGGTCGCCGCGCCGATCACCGGCGACAGCCATGGCTCCAGCATCGCCGGCACCCGAAGCTGGCGCGCGAAGAGGCTATAGGCCGCATAGACGACCAGCGCCGCGCCAAGCGCGCTCGTGGTCGCCCGCGTGTCGCCGCCGGCCAGCAGCGACGTGCCGGCGAGCGTGCCGGCGGCGACGGCCAGCATCATGGGCCAGAGCCTGCCGCCGAGCCGGCCGAAGCTCGGGCCGGCGAGCAGTTGCCAGGCGTTGGTTACGAAAGACGGCACGATCAGCAGGCTGGCGGCAACAAGGGGCGAGGCCAACGCGCCGAGCACGCCCATGGCCACCGTCGGCAGCCCCATCCCGGTCACGCCCTTGACGGTGCCGGCGACGAAGAAGGTGGCCATCATGGTGACGAAGAGTGAGAGCGAAAATCCCATCATGGGGATGGGATAGCCCATCGGCGCTGAGCCGCAATGCGGATGACCCATAGCGAGACTTCGGCTGGCCCGAAGGCTCGGTATCGGGCACCATGACGGAATGCGCTTCGATCTGACCGATCTGCGGCTGTTTCTCGCCGTGGTGGACGCCGGCAGCATCACCCGCGGCGCGGCCGACAGCGGCCTCTCGCTCGCCGCCGCCAGCGAACGGCTCCGCGGCATGGAGGCGGACGGCCGGGTCCGGCTGCTGGAGCGCGGCCGGCGCGGCGCCACGCCGACCGAGGCAGGCGAGGCGCTGGCGCATCACGCCCGGCTCATCCAGCAGCAGATGGCGCAGATGCGCGGCGAACTCGGCGAACATGCCAAGCGTTTGCGCGCGACCGTCCGCCTGGCCGCCAATACCGTCGCCATCGCCGAGTTCCTCCCCGGGCGCCTCGCCGGCTGGATGGCAGCCAATCCGCGGATCGACATCGAGCTGAAGGAGCGGCGGAGCCCGGAGATCGCCAAAGCGGTCGCCGCCGGCTTTGCCGAGATCGGCGTTCTCTCCGACGCCGTCGACACGCGCGGGCTGCAACTGCTGCCGTTCGCGATCGACCGGCTGGTCGTCGTCGTCCCGCGCGCGCACGCGCTGGCGCGCCGCCGGCGCGTCGCCTTCGCCGATGTCATGCGCCAACATTTTGTCGGGCTGGCGGAAGGCGCCCTGCGGGAACATATCGACGAACAGGCTGGCGGGCTCGGCGTGAAACTGAAGACGCGCCTGCGCGTGCGCACCTTCGAGGGCATATGCCACATGGCCGGCGCGGGCGTCGGCTTCGGCATCGTGCCGGAGACGGTGGCCCGGCGCTGCCGCCGGCCGGCCGGCATCGCCATGGTCCACCTCAGCGACGGCTGGACGAGGCGGCAACTGTCGCTTTGCTTCCGTACCCGCGAAGAGCTGTCGCGGCCGGCCCAGTCGCTGTTGCAGCATCTGGCCGCGGGCGGTGTCTGACCCGGGCCGGCAACGGCCGGGATTGCAATGGCGACACCGAAGTCCAGCGGCACCGCCCGGGATATGTCCGGCGACCATTATCCTCTGTTGGAGCATTAGGTGCCGAAGGCGCAGGATCAGGGCACCTTCCGCGTGCATGATGCGGGGGCGGCGTGATTATTCGCGGGTCCACCAGATGTTGAAAATCGCGGCGACGGCTCTGGCCACGGCAACCCTGCTCAGCGCCTGCACGGTTTACCAGCCGCCGCCGGGCTATGCCTACTATCCCGTACCCTGCCCGCCCAATATGCCGGTGGCGGCTGCCCCGGCGACCGGCAATGCCGCCCCTGCTACGCCGACGGTTACGCCGCCGCCTGGGGCGCCAACGACCGCCGCGCCAGCACCCGAGGGCACGCCGCCGCCATCAGCACCGTCGGCCAATACCGTGTCGCCCAATCCGGCCCCGGCACCACCGCCGGCGGGAAGCCAGCAGGTCATCGTCACCGGATCGACCGCCGCCGGGCCGACCTGCGCGGCGCTGGCACCGACCGGCTATGCCTATTACCCCTATCCCTATCCGGCCTACTACTACGGATATTATGGCCCCTATTGGGGCTGGCACGGCCGGTGGTGGCGTTGAGCCACGCTTAGCGGGCGCTGACCAGGTTGCGGTAGGCGGCGATCCAATCGGCGGCGGTTTCGCGCTGCGCTTCCTGCAGGCTCAGCCGTCCCGAGCACACCAGCTTGTGCAGGCGCCGCACCAGCTTGGCCTTGCGGGTCGTGTTCCATCGGCCGGCCTTGGCCAGCGGCCACAGGTTGGCGATCTCGTTGCTGCCGCCGATTTCCAGCGGGATCAAATGATTGATGACATAGGCGTCGCGCTGCTGCTTGCCGATGCCATAGGCCTGGAAGACCAGGAGCCGGCGCTTGTGCCATTCCGCCGGGGTCAGCGCGTGCAAGGTCGAAGGGGCATAGCCCGGACGGCAGATCTGCGGCGCCTTGACCGGCAGCACGTCGCCCGGCGTCAGGCGGGCATCCGGTAGCCCGCCCGCCATGACCGACGACGCAGCGCCGATCGCCAGGACTAGCGCGGCCGCGCCGCATAGCAGGAAGCGTGGCGCCGCCCGCCGCATCATTCGGCCGCTCTCCCCGCCCCGCGGCCGAAGCTCAT
>DATKQA010000165.1:0-4379 GCA_035523835.1 Candidatus Sulfotelmatobacter sp. | reverse complement strand
GCCGGGATAGGCGCGGACGAAGAGCTCCAGCGCCCGATGCATGATGGTGCCGCGCTCGGCCGCGCCGGGATCGGCATCGAGCGGCTCGAGCGGCTTCAGCCGGAGAATCTGGCCGGCAAAGATGGCATAGGGATCGCGCACCCAGGTTTCGATGCGCGTGACGGAGAGTTCGCGCGGCCGCGCCTCTACCGGCGGCCGCGGCGCCGGCGCCGCCACCGGGCGATATCCTGCCGGCTCATCGAGCGCGGTCCGCCAGTGCCGCAATTGCGCCGCGCGGCCGCGGTCCAGCTCCCGTCCCATGCCCTGCAGCAGGGTTTCCAGCCGCAGCAGCCAGCGCGACGGCACCGTCGGCGAACCTTCAATCTTCTCGGCCCGGGTCAATATCACCTCGCGCGCCGTCGCCGCCTGCTGGAAATCATGCGCCGCGAGGCCGATGCGGCGCTCGAGCGAGGGCAGGCCGAAGCGGGCGCGCATCGGCCGGCTCATCCAGGGATCGGCGCCCGCATCGGCCGGCCAGGTGCCTTCGTTGAGGCCGCCGAGAATCAGGAGATCGGCCTGCTGCAGGCGCGCTTCCAGCGGCCCCCAGATGGCCAGCCGGGGATGCCGCCCGTAGCGCGGCCTGACGGCACGCCCGGCTAGTAGGACGTCGAGCAGGCCGGGCCAGGCGGCGCCGGGCATCGGCTCCGAAGCCGCTGCCGCATCGGCGAGCTCGGCGATGAAATCGGCCGCCGCCTCGCCGGCCTCGCCGGCCCAGAGCGGGTCGCCGTCGTCGCCGTGCGCGAGCCACTCGGCGAAGGCGACATGCGCCGCGACCAGCTCGGCGAGGGTTGCCGCCGGAGCGTGCAGAAGCCGGCTGAACGGCTCGGCGCGCCGGGCGAGCCGGTCGAGCCAGGCGAGCAGGCCGCCGCTATCGGGCTTTTCCAGCAGCGCCGTCCTGATGCCGGTAAATCCCGGTGCCGGCCGCGGCCCGTGCAGCACGCGGCGCTCCAGCCGGCGCACGCGGCGGCGGAAATCGTCGCGCGCGCCGCCGGCGGCGGCGAAGGGATGCTTGAGCGCGGCGAGCAGCGGCACCGGCGCTGCGTCGTCCGCCAGCATGGCCGCCGTCAGCCGGAGGAAGGCGCCGGGCGGGGTGTCGGCGAGCGGCACGCCGGCGGAATCGTCGATCGCCACGTTCCAGCGCCTGAGCGTGGCAGCGGTGCGGCGTGCCAGGTCGCGATCCGGCGTGACCAGGGCGGCGGTACGGCCCGGCGTCTCGAGCGCTTCGCGCAGCAGGAGCGCGACGATCTCCGCTTCCTCGCGCGGCCCCGCCGCGTCGATGCGCGCGATGCCGTCGAGCGCCGCGGCGGCGAGCGGCGCCGCCACCGGCCAAGCGTCGGTGGTCGCCGCCGGCCGCAGCGCCTCGCGGATCAGATGCACGCGATCGGTGGCGGCCGTCGCAATGCCGGGCGCCGGCCAAATTTCCACTTCCGCGCGATCGACCAGCATGCCGGCCAGCAGCAGCTTCATGCCGAATTGCGGATGCGTCGGCTCGCCGGCCAGCGCCACCCAGCTCGCCGCATCCATCGCCGTGTCGAAGCCGGGCAGGATGACGGCGCCATCGGGCAGGTAGGCAATGGTGCGCAGCAACGCCGCCGTCGCCGGGATGCTGCCGGTCGAGCCGGCGGCATAGACCGGATGCGGCGGCGGCGCCATGCGCCAACGTTCGGCCGTCGCGGTGATCAGGCGGTCGCGCCGCGCCGCCGGATCGAGCACGCCCTCGGCGCGAAGAAGCTCCGGCCAGTGCTCGGTGACGATGCGGAGAAAATCGAGGGTGATCTGCCAATGCGCGGCGAAATCCAGCGGCACCAGATCGGCCAGCGCGGCGAAGCCGAGCCGCTCCGTCTCGATCTGGTCGAGCAGGCGGGCAAGTTCCGCGGCCAGGCGGGCCGCCTGCACCGGGTCGTCATGGCCGCCGCGCCGCACCAGGCGGGTGAGCAGCAACTGCCGGCGAAGCTCGCCGATCGCCGGCGGCAGCTCGAGCCAATCGGCAGCGTTCAGCGTGAGCTCGCCTTCGTCCGCATCGCCGAGCGGGCGCATGGCCGGCAGCAGCAACGGCCGGCCGCCGCTTTGCCGCAGGAAGGCTTCGCGCAGGGCGCGGCAGGCGCGGCGCGTCGGCAGCAGCACCAGCACGCTGGAAAGCGTCAGCGGATCCGCGCCGTGCCGTGCCAGCAGGCCGGCGGCCAAGGCATCGACGAAGGGCGTGCCGGCCGCGATCGTATAGACCCGCGGCCGCGCCGGCGTCATCGGCGCACGGGTGCCAGCGCCGCCTCGGCCGCCTGCAGGCCGGCGGGCGTGCCGACATCCATCCAGTCGCCTTCGTGGCGCAGCCCATAGAGCCGGCCGGCCTCGACCGCGCGGTCATAGAGCCGGTTGAGCGAGAAGGCGCCGGCCGGGCAACCGCGGAACAAGCGCGGATGCAGGATCTGCACGCCGGTGAACACGAACGGCGCCACCATGCCCTCGGCCCGCCGGGTGAGCCACCCGTCGGGGTCCATGTTGAAATCGCCGACGCCGCGATAGCCGATGGCGCTGACCGTCGGCTGCAGCAGCAGGAGCGCATCCATCGCCGCATCGTCCCAGCGCTCGGCCAGGCGAAGCAGCGAGTTCTCGCGCGCGTCGCGCCAGACGATATCGCAGTTCAGCACATAGAAGGGATCGGCACCGAGGAGCGGCAGCGCCTTGGCCACGCCGCCGCCGGTATCGAGGAGTTCGGCGGTTTCGTCCGACAGCATGATCTTCGGCTGCTTGCGCGTGGCGAGATGCTGGCGCAGCGAATTGCCCTTGTAATGCAGGTTGACCACCGCCGTCGCGATGCCGAAGGCGGCCAGCCGGTCCAAGGTATGGTCGACCAGCGAGCGGCCGGCCACCTGCACCAGCGCCTTCGGCCGGTCGAGGGTGAGCGGACGCAGGCGTATGCCGAGGCCGGCGGCAAGCACCATGGCGCGGGTCGGCTGAAACGGCATCGGGCAGGCTCCGGACGCAGGGCGAATCCGCCGGCAAGCTTATCCGGCCGGCATCGCCAATGCTGCGGGAATTCTTCGCGCCGCCGGCAGGTGCGCGGCGAACCAGGCGGCGACCGGCGCCAGCGCGGGTTCGCCGAGGCGCCGATCGAGAAGCTGCCAGGCGCGCGGCAGGAAGCGGAGATAGTCGCGCCTGCCTTGCGCCTCGGCCAGGCGCGCGAAGACGGCAAGGATGCGGCACTGCCGAAGCGCGCCGAGCACAGCGCAGGACCGCGCGAAATCTGCCGGGTCGACGGCCGGAAAGGCGGCGCGATAGTGCGCGTAGAGCGCCGGCGCCGCCGCGTCGGTCGGCAGCCGCACGTCCTCCAGCAGCGACACCAGGTCGTAGGTGACGGGGCCGATGCCGGCATCCTGGAAGTCCAGGAGGCCGCAGGCGGCGACGCCCTGGCGCAACGGCAGGCGCATGATATTGCCGAGATGGTAGTCGCGCAGCAGGAGCGAGCGCGGCACGCGATAGGCCAAGGGCAGCACGGCGGCCCAGGCGGTGCGAAAGGCTCGCTGCGTGGTCTCGTCCGGCGCGCCGGCGACGAACGGCAGGTAGCTGTCGAGAAAGAGCGCGGCCTGATTCAGAAACACCGCCGGGGTGAAGTCGGGCAGGCCGGCCGCCGCAGCCGCCAGCGGATCGAAACGGCGATGCAGCGCGATCAACACCTCGACGCCGGCAGCGCAGAACGCAGCCGGATCCTTCGCCGCTCGCGGCAGGCGGCCGAAACAGATATCGCCGAAATCCTCCGCCAGGATCAGGCCGAGCCCGGCATCGGCGCCATAGACTTCCGGCGCGCTGAGACCGGCCTCGCGCAACAAGCGGGCGATGCGCACGAAGGCCTCAGTATCGCCGCCGCCCGGCGCCGAGCTGATCAACACCGCGGTCTGGCCGTCCGGCCTGGCGAGCCGCTCGAAGCGGCGCGTGGAGGCATCGCCGGACAGCGCCAGCACCGCGGCATCGCCCCAACCGAGCGCGGCGATAAATTGCCGGCGGGCCGCCGCGTCGTTCATGGCTGGCCGGCGTCGTAGACGAGCATGCCGTCGCGCCAAGTGGCGGCGACATCGAGCGCCGCGTCGAGCGCCACCAGGTCGGCCCGCGCGCCCGGGACGATGCGGCCGATATCGTCGCGGCCGAGGAACTCCGCTACGTAAGTCGAAGCCATGCGCAGGGCCTCGTCGAGCGGCACGCCGACCTGGCGCACGCAGTGGCGGACCGCGGCGGACAGGCCGATGGCCGACCCGGCCAGCACGCCATCGGCGGTGACGCAGCGGCCGTTGCGCATTGCGATGGTGCGGCCGTCGAGCACGAAGTGCGGCACCGTGCCGCCGACCGGC
>DATKQA010000164.1:0-4398 GCA_035523835.1 Candidatus Sulfotelmatobacter sp. | reverse complement strand
GCCGAGCGCATCGGCCTGATCTCGCTCGCCGTGGAGGATGCGGAGCTCGACGGCAAGGCGGTGGAGATCGCCGGCCGCCTCGCCGAGGGCGCGCCGAGCGCGGTGCGCTGGACCAAGTACGCGCTGAACAACTGGTTTCGCATGGCCGGCCCGACCTTCGACACCTCGCTGGCGCTGGAATTCATGGGCTTCACCGGGCCGGAGGTGCGCGAGGGGCTGAGCTCGCACAAGGAGAAGCGCAAGCCGAAGTTCAACCCGGAAAGTCCGGTCTGACAGCAAGCGCCGGCGCAGCGACGCTGGACGTACGGGAGGCAGGAGAGGCAGCGGATGCAGTTCGATCCGATCATACCGGCGGCCCGCGCGGCCGCCATGAAGGCGGCGGGGCACTGGCGCGACCGGGTGCTGCTGGAGTTTTTCGACGCGGCGATCGCCCGCCGCGGCGACGTGCTGGCGCTGGTCGATCACAACAGCATGACCGGCGCGCGCAACGCGCTGAGCTATGCCGAGCTCGGCCGCCGGGTCGAGCGCATCGCCCTCGGCCTGCTCGATCTCGGCGTCGAGGCCGGCGACGTCGTCTCCTATCAACTGCCGAACTGGTGGGAATTCACCGCGCTGCACCTGGCCTGCCTGCGCATCGGCGCGGTGAGCAATCCGCTGATGCCGATCTTCCGCCAGCGCGAATTGAGCTTCATGCTCGGTCTGGCGGAAGCCAAGGTGCTGGTGGTGCCGAAATTCTTCCGCGGCTTCGACTATCCGGCCATGGCGGCGGAGCTGCACGGCGTGCTGCCGGCGCTGCGCCACGTGCTGGTCGTCGGCGGGTCGGGCGAGCAATCCTTCGAGGAACGTTTGCTGGAGCTGCCGCGCGAGCGGCGCCGCGATGCCGCGGCGAGCTTCGCCGTGCGCCGCGCCGGCCCCGATGACGTGATGCAGGTGATGTATACCTCCGGCACGACGGGCGAGCCCAAGGGGGTGATGCATACCGCCAACACGCTGTTCAGCAACATCGTGCCCTATGCCGAGCGGCTCGGCCTCGGCGAGCGCGACGTGGTGCTGATGGCCTCTCCCATGGCGCACCAGACCGGCTTCATGTACGGCCTTATGCTGCCGATCTACCTCGGCGCCAAGGCGGTTCTGCAGGATATCTGGCAGGCCGACCGCGGCGCCGAGATCATCGCCGCCGAAGGCGCCACCTTCACCATGGCCTCGACCCCGTTCCTCGCCGACATGGCCGAGGCGGCGACCCGACGGCCGCAGGATTTCGCCTCGCTCCGCATGTTCCTCGCCGCCGGCGCGCCGATCCCGCGGGTCCTGGTGCAGAAGGCGAGCGAGGCGCTCGGCGCCAATATCATCTCCGCCTGGGGCATGACCGAAAACGGCGCCGTCACCACCACCAGGGTCGGCGATGCGCCGGACAAGACCTTCGGCACCGACGGCTGCCCCGTTCCGGGCATGGAGGTGCGCACCATCGACGCGGCGGGCCGGCCCGTGGCGGTCGGCGAGGAAGGCCGATTGCAGACCCGCGGCTGCAGCAACTTCGTCGGCTATCTGAAGCGGCCGCAGCTCTACGGCACCGATGCCGAAGGCTGGTTCGAGACCGGCGATCTCGCCCGCATCGATGCCGACGGCTATATCCGCATCACCGGACGGGCGAAGGACATCATCATCCGCGGCGGCGAGAATATCCCGGTGGTCGAGGTCGAGGGGCTGATCTATCGCCATCCGGCCGTGCAGGAGGCGGCCATCGTCGGCATGCCGGATCCGCGGCTCGGCGAACGCGGCTGCGCCTTCATCGTGCTGCGTCCCGGCCAGAGCCTGAGTTTTCAGGAGCTCATCGCCTTCCTGCGCGACCAGAAGCTCGCCAGGGACTATCTGCCGGAGCGGCTGGAAATCGTTGCCGAGATGCCGAAGACGCCGAGCGGCAAGATCCAGAAATTCAAGCTGCGCGAGGCGGCGAAGGCCTTCGGCGCGGCCTGACTCAAGCGGCGATGGACGGGTCGCGGCGCCGGCCGCATAATTGCGCCCGGCGAGGGGCTGCGGCGCGAGGATAGCCTGCCGACGCTTGTCGAGGGCGGGATCGGCTTTCCGGGCCATCTGCTGATTGGCCTGCGAGTGGCCAGGAAATGGCGAGGGTGCCGATGAGCGTCCATGACGGTCTTCCGCTGCCGCAGCGGCGTCGGGCGGTCGTGGCCATCGCCCTCGGCATGACGCTCGCCGTGCTGGACGGTGCCGTCGCCAATGTGGCGCTGCCCACCATCGCCCGCGACGTGCAGGCGAGCAACGCGGCATCGATCTGGGTGGTCAATGCCTACCAGCTCGTCATCACCATGTCGCTCTTGCCGCTTGCGGCGGTCGGCGACGCCTTCGGTCATCGCCGGGTCTATCGTGCCGGCCTGGTCGTCTTCACCGCCATGTCGCTCGCCTGCGCGCTGTCGGACTCGCTGGTCAGCCTGACCGTCTCGCGCATCTTCCAGGGTTTCGGCGCCGCGGCCCTGATGAGCGTGAACACGGCACTGGTGCGTTTCACCTATCCGCGCGCGGTCCTCGGCCGCGGCATCGGCATCAATGCCATGGTGGTGGCCACCTCCTCGGCGATCGGGCCGAGCGTCGCCGCCGCCATTCTCTCGGTGGCGCCGTGGCCCTGGCTCTTCGCCGTCAATATCCCGATCGGCATCGCCGCCCTGATCGCTGCCCGGGCCCTGCCGCAGACCAACCGCACCTCGCAGCGCTTCGATGTCCGCAGCGCCGCCCTCAACGCGCTCACCTTCGGCCTGCTGATCGTCGGCATCGACGGCGTCGGCCACGGCGAAAACTGGGCCATGGTCGGGCTCGAACTGATCGGCGCCGTCATGGCCGGCACGGCGCTGGTGCTGCGCCAGCTCAACCGGCAGTCGCCGCTCCTGCCGCTCGACCTGCTGCGCATTCCGATCTTCGCGCTCTCCATCGGTACCTCGATCTGCTCCTTCATGGCGCAGATGATGGCCTATGTCTCCTTGCCGTTTTATCTTGAGAACACGCTCGGCCGCTCGCAGGTGGAAACCGGCCTCCTGATGACGCCCTGGCCGCTGACCCTCGCCGTGGTGGCCCCCTTCGCCGGCCGGCTCGCGGATCGCTTTTCCGCCGGCCTGCTCGGCAGCACCGGCCTCATCCTTCTGGCCGGCGGCCTCGCCGCCCTGGCGCTCCTGCCGGCACATCCGGCGACCGCCGACATCGTCTGGCGTCTGATAATGTGCGGCCTCGGCTTCGGCCTGTTCCAGACGCCCAACAATCGCGCCATCATCACCTCGGCGCCGCACGAGCGCAGCGGCGGCGCCGGCGGCATGCTGAGCACGGCGCGGCTGCTCGGCCAGACCACGGGTGCGGCGCTGGTGGCGGTGATGTTCAGTTTCTTTCCGTTGCACGGCAATACCACCGCCATGGCGGTCGGTGCCTGTTTCGCGGCGGGAGCAGCGCTGGTGAGCGGTTTCCGCCTGATGGACTTCGACAAGCCCGCGGCGGAATAAGCGAGGTGAGGGAGAAACGATGAACTGGCAGCCGGAACTGGACGAATTGCGCGAGCGCGAGCGCCTGGCCAAGGCGATGGGCGGTCCGGACAAGGTGAAACGCCAGCATGACGGCGGCCGGCTCACCGTGCGCGAACGCATCGACCAGTTGATCGACCCGGCGAGCTTCCACGAGATCGGCGCCATCGCCGGCCGGGCGCAGTACGACGCCGCCGGCAATCTGCTCGATCTCACGCCGTCGAACTGCGTCATGGGCCGGGCCATGATCGACGGGCGGCCGGTCGTGGTGGTGGGTGACGATTTCACCGTGCGCGGCGGCTCGGCCGACGCGACCATCCGGGAGAAGCCGCTCATGGCCGAGCGCATGGCCAATGAGCTGCGCCTGCCCATCGTGCGCATCATCGAGGGATCCGGCGGCGGCGGCTCGGTCAAGACCATCGAGACCACCGGGCGGGCCAATCTGCCCGGCGGCGTCGGCGGCACCATGACCTATCGCTACACCACGGAGAACCTGTCCGTGGTTCCCGTGGTGGCGCTCGGCCTCGGCTCGGTCGCCGGCCTCGGTGCGGCCCGGCTTGCCGCCAGCCATTTTTCCATCATGACCAAGTCGACCTCGGCCATGTTCGTCGCCGGTCCGCCGGTGGTCGAGCATCTCGGCGAGAAGTTGAGCAAGCAGGAGCTCGGCGGCTGGGAGATCCAGACCCGCTGCGGCGCCATCGACCATGCGGTGGAGACCGAGGCGGAGGCTTTCGCGGCGGCGCGGCGCTTCCTGTCCTACTTGCCGACCTCGGTCCATGAGGTGGCGCCGCGCGGACCGCGCGAGGACGATCCGGCGCGGCGCGACGAGACTCTGTTCTCGATCGTGCCGCGCGACCGGCGCAAGATCTACAAGATGCGA
>DATKQA010000163.1:0-3792 GCA_035523835.1 Candidatus Sulfotelmatobacter sp. | reverse complement strand
GCTGACCAGATGCACCCGCTGGCGCGCCACCGCTCAGCGCTCGCGCCAGGGCCGGGCCGCGCTCGCCGGGTGGCCGAAGTCGCGCGGGCTGAGGCCGGCGTGGAACCAGGTGATGAAACTGTAGATATCGTAGACCGGCCGGCGGACATGCTCGGCAAGCGCCCGCGCATAGGGCGCCATGTTGGTGCATTCGAGCAGCACGGCGCCGACCGCCGGATGCTGCGCCATCAGCGTTGTGCCGGCGTCGAGGATGTCCTGCTCCGCCGCAGCGACATCCAGCGTCGGCTCATTGCCGATGATGGCGCGCGTGAACGCGCGCCCCTCGTCGGTGCCGACCACCGGCGTGTCGGCGGCGACGCCGGCAGCGCGGAGATGCGCCGGGGTCAAGGTCTTGGCGCTGATGGTCAGAATGCCGACCTTTTTGCCCGGCGGCAGCACGCTCTGGATGAAGGGCGCCTGCATCAGGCTGGAGGCCGCCACCGGCACGCCGACATGGGCGGCAAGCTCCGCCTGGTAGAGCGACAGGAAGCCGCAATTGGTGGTGATGCCGTCGGCGCCGAGGTCGACCAGCTCCTTCGCCGCATCGAGGAAGGCCTGCTTGAGGCCGCTCGCCTGCTGGCGCACCACGCGCTCGGGCGATGCGCCCTTGACCACCCGGTAGAGCACCGGAAACGGCCAAGTGGCGGCATTGCCCATGTCGCCGGGAATGCGCGGGAAGCGCGCCTCGAGCATGAGAATGCCGAGCCGCGCGCCGAAGACGGCCTTGCCGCCGTGGGCCATGCGCGAGGGATCAGCGCGATCGGTCATGGCAACTCCTGTTCGCCGCGAGCCTAGCAGGCGCCATGCCGCTGCCAAGCGAAAAGCGGGCGCGGCAGGCATGGACCCGGTGGTATGGCGGCGTTACAGTAGCCGCAACGTCAACATGGGGGACAAGCGATGCACAAAAAATTGGGCGCCATCAGCGCACTTGCCACGCTGCTGGCCGGCGGTCTCGTCGCCGGGCCGGCGGTTGCCGCAGATCAGCCCGTCGTGGTCGGCATCGAAGTTCCGCTGTCGCCGCCCGGCGATCCCGTCGCCGGGCAATTGATCCGCCGCGGCGCCGAGCTCGCGGTCGAATACGTCAATACCAAGATGGGCGGCGTGATGGGCGGCAAGAAGATCGCCATCGCCGTGGAGGACAGCCAGGGCCGCACCGAAGGCGGCATCGCCGCCTACCGCCGGCTGGTCACCGAAGAACACGCGGTCGGGGTCACCGGCTTCTTTCACAGCTCGGTCAATATCGCCGTCAACGAGGTGGCGAACGAGCTCGGCGTTCCGACCATCGGCACGCAGACCTCGGCCGCCGACATCACCGCCAAGCACTATCCGGTCGCTTTTCGCACCCATGCGATCGACCCGATCCGGGTCGCCGCCTGGCTCGACTTCATCAAGCGCAACAAGTTCAAGAAGATCTCGCTGCTGGCCGAGACCACCGATTATGGCATCGGCCTGACCGAGGAGACCAAGAAGCAGAACGAGGCCGGTCACCTCGGCCTCGACCTGCAATCGATCACCTTCGACCACGCGGTGACCGATCTCTCGGCGCAATTGCTGCAGGTGAAGGCCTTCAAGCCCGACCTGCTGATCAATATCGGCGTCGGCCAGCCGATGGACCTGATGATCGAACAGGCCGCGACGCTCGGCATCACCCCGGCCACGCCGATGCTGGTGTCCTACGATGCGCCGCTCAGGCCGCAGTTCTGGCAGCTCCATCCGAAGACCGGCGACAAACTCTATTTCATCGCCTACTACTCGCCGAAGCAGAAGCTCTCCGACATCGGCTCCTGGTTCGCCCAGGCCTACCAGGCGAAGTTCAAGGAAGCGCCGGTCTATTCCTCGCTCAACGGCTTCGGCGACACGATGATCATCGCCGAGGCGGTGGACCAGGCGAAGAGCACCGATCCGAAGGCGATCATCAAGGCGCTGGAAACCGGCACGTTCAAGAGCTGGGCCGACGCCAAAGTGACTTTCCCGCGCGCCGACGGCGTCTATTGGCACAATTGGTCGCCGCCGATTCTGATCCTGCAATATACCCAGCCGAACCAGGACTGGAAGGATGCCAGCGTCATCCTCGAGCACGTCGGCTCGGCGCCATAGAGCACATCATGCAGGCCGGCGCCGGACTGTGGTCTGCGCCGGCCGATTGCTGACATCGTGCTGTTTTCCACCGATCTTCTGATCCAGACGCTGCTTGCCGGCGTCATGATCGGCGTGCTCTACGCGCTGATGGCGCTCGGCATCACCTTCATCTACAGCATCGTCAAGATGATCAACTGGGCGATGGGCGAGTTCTACATGATCGGCTCCTACCTGCAGTACGTGCTGATCGCCCACTGGCTCGGTCCCGATCTCTGGTATCTGGCGGTGGCGCTTTCCGCCCTCGGCGTGTTCCTGCTCGGCGTGCTGATCGAACCTGTCCTGATCAAGCCCATGTTCGTGCGCGGCATCGAGCGCAAGGACGACTATGCCACCGTGGTCACCATCGCCCTCCTGCTGATGCTGCGCAGCCTGGCGACGGCGCTGGCCGGACCGAACCAATATACGCCGGGCTCGAACCTGCCGAATGTGATGATCGGCCCGCTGCCGGAGACCGGCGCGCGCTTCGCTGCCTTCCTGTGCGCCCTCGCCGCGGTGGCGCTGTTCTATCTGTTCCTGCGCCGAACCTGGCTCGGCCTGGCGCTGCGCGCCACGGCGCAGAGCCGGATCGGCGCGCAGACCGCCGGCATCGACATCCTGCGCCTCGACCAGATCGCCTTCGGCCTCGGCGTGGCGCTCGCCGGCCTGGCCGGCGCGCTGCTCGCCCCGGTGTTCATGGTGTTCCCGACCGACGGCGTGGTCACCACGGTGAAGGGCTTCGAGATCATCGTCATCGGCGGCCTCGGCTCGATCCCCGGCGCGCTGATCGCCGGCGTGCTGCTCGGCGTGGTCGAATCGCTCGGCGCCGCCTTCATTTCCTCGCCCTACCAGAACGCCTACGGCTTCCTGCTGGTGCTCGTCGTGCTGCTGCTGCGGCCGCACGGCCTGTTCGGCGAGCGGCAGCGCCAGGCCTGAACCGGCCGCCGGCCGATGAGCGCGCTCCTCGAAACCCGCAACCTGGCGATGCGCTTCGGCGGCCTGCTCGCCACCAACGACGTGAATTTCGCCGTGCCGGAAGGCGAGATGCGCGGCATCATCGGCCCGAACGGCGCCGGCAAGACGACGCTGGTCAATCTCATCACCGGCGTCTATGCGCCGACCGGCGGCGATATCCGGCTTGCCGGGGAAAGCCTGCTCGGCCTGGCGCCGCACGCGATCGCGCGCAAGGGCCTGGTCCGCACCTTCCAGGTCTGCCGGCTGTTCGCCAGCATGAGCCTCCTGGACAACCTGCTGCTGCCCTACCTCGCCCGGGCCGGCAAGGCGCCGGGCGGCATGGCGGCCGGCCGGCACCGGGCGCGGGAGTTCCTCGACCTCACGCGCCTCAACCGCCTGGCCGACCAGCCGGCGCGCAGCCTTTCCGGCGGCCAGCGCGCGCTGCTGCAGGTCGCCGTCGGCTTCATGCATCCCGAGCTCAAATGCTACGTGCTCGACGAACCTTTCGCCGGCATCAACCCGGTGATCAAGGACACGATCATCGAGCTGATCGAGCATGAGAACCGCGCGCGCGGCCTCACCTTCGTCATCGTCAGCCACGAGATGGCCGTGATGCGCCGGCTCTGCCAGAAGGTGACGGTGATGATCGAGGGTCGCATCACCGCCGAAGGCACGCTCGACGAG
>DATKQA010000162.1:0-2084 GCA_035523835.1 Candidatus Sulfotelmatobacter sp. | reverse complement strand
CCAAGACCCGCCTGCTGGCGGCGCATCTGGGGTTGCCAGCCGCGGCGATCGAGATCGTCGTCATCCGCACCAGCGGCGACCGCATCCAGGACCGGCCGCTGGCGGAGGCCGGCGGCAAGGGCCTGTTCACCAAGGAGCTGGAGGAAGCGCTGCTCGAGCGGCGCATCGACCTGGCCGTGCATTCCATGAAGGACATGCCGACCCTGCTGCCTGCCGACCTGGTCATCGGCGCGCTGCTGCCGCGCGAGGATCCGCGCGATGCGCTGATCGCGCCGACGGCGCGGCGGCTGGCCGAATTGCCGCAGGGCGCCGTGGTCGGCACCGCCTCGCTCCGCCGCCAGGCGCAGGTGCGTTTCCGCCGGCCCGATCTGCGCGTCGTGCCGTTCCGCGGCAATGTCGAGACCCGGCTGCGCAAGCTTGGCGAAGGCCAGGCCGACGCCACCCTCCTGGCCCTGGCCGGGCTGAAGCGGCTCGGCCTGGCGGGGCGGGCCGCCGGGATCATCGAGCCGGAGGAGATGCTGCCCGCCGTGGCCCAGGGCGCCATCGGCCTGCAGTGCCGGGCCGAGGACGCGGCGACGCGGGAACAGATCGCCGCGCTCGACCATGCGCCCACCGCCGTCTGCATCGAGGCGGAGCGGGCCATGCTGGCGGTGCTCGACGGCTCCTGCCGCACGCCGATCGCCGGCCTGGCGCAGCCTGGCGCCGGCGGCATCACGCTCCGCGGCATGGTGCTCCGCCCCGACGGCAGCGAGGCCATCGAGGCGGTGCGCAGCGGCCGTGCCGAGGATGCCGCGGCGCTGGGCGGCGATCTCGGCGCCGAACTGAAGGCCAGGGCCGGCGCCGACTATTTCACGGTCGGCTGAGGTGCGCATCCGCCGCCTGCTGGTCACCCGGCCGCGCGCCGATGCCGAGCGCTTCGCCGCGGCGCTCTACGGCCTCGGCATCGAGCCCTTGATCGAGCCGATGTTCGAGATCGAGCCGGGCGATCCCGGCCGGCTGGAACTCGGCGATGTCCAAGCCTTGCTGGTGACCAGCCGGAACGGCGCCGCGGCGCTCGCCGCCGCGACCGACCGGCGCGACCTTGCCGTCTTCGCCGTCGGCGAGGCCAGCGCCGCGACGGCGCGCGCACTCGGCTTTGCCGAGGTCGCCAGCGCCGACGGCGATGCGGCCGCGCTTGCGGCCATGGTCATCAGCCGGCTGAAGCCGGCCGACGGCGCCCTCCTGCACATCGCCGGCAAGGCGGTCGCCGGCGACCTCGTCGGGACGCTGGCCGCCGCCGGCTTTACCGCACGACGCCACGTACTCTACGAGGCACGCGCCGCGACGGCGCTCTCGCCCGCCTGCGCCGCGGCACTTGCCGGGGGCGAGCTGGAGGCGGCGGCCTTCTTCTCGCCGCGCACCGCGGCGACCTTCATTCGGCTGGTGCAGGCGGCGACGCTCCGCGATAGGCTCGCCGCCATGATTGCCTTTTGTCTCAGCCCGGCCGCCGCCGCCGCCGCGTCGACCGTGCCCTGGCGGCGCGTCGCCGTGGCCGAGCGGCCGAACCAGGCGGCGCTGCTCGAGCTCCTGCAACAAGAGGTCGATGCGCGGTGAGCGAGCGGGGCGGCGATAGCGTCGAGCGCGAGGCACCGCCACGCCCCGGAGCGGCCGCCGCCGATATCACGCCCGGCGATGCCGAGAGCGCCGCCGCCGCGCTGGCGGCGCTGGAGGAGCCGCGCCCGCGCCGGCGCATGACCTTGCGCTGGATCGTCCTGATCGTGCTGGCTCTGGTGGTGGTGATCGTCGCCTCCCTGCCATTGCTTCGGCCGCTGCTCCGGGCGGTGCTGCCGGCCGGTTCCCCCATCGCCACGGCGCCGGCGCCGGATTTCACCGCCCAGCGGCTGGCGGCGATGGAGCAGCAACTGGCGACGATCGAGCGCCAGTTGCGCGGCCAGACCTCGGTCGGCGATCTCAACAACCGGCTCACCGCGCTGTCGGACGGGGTCGATGCCTTGCAGCAGCAAGTGGCGCAGTTGGAGCAGGAGGCTGCCGGCCTCAGCGACTTCGACGCCCGCATCACCAAGTTGGAACAGAAGCAGGCCGAC
>DATKQA010000161.1:0-5595 GCA_035523835.1 Candidatus Sulfotelmatobacter sp. | reverse complement strand
GACCTCAAGGCGCCGGCGACGACGGAAGGCGCCGGCAAGGTCACCGACTGGCGCAACAGTGAGAAGCCGAAGCTGAACGGCGCCGCCTTGAAGCTCGATGCCAACGAGCGCGCGCGCAGCGCCGCGCTGCGCGGTGGCAGGCTGGTGCTGGGCACGGACTATTTCCTGCGCGCCTACCAGGGCGGACAGGCGCTGTGGAAGACCGACGTGCCGGCGGCGGCCTGGTCGGTAAACATCAGCGGCGACGGCCGGCTCGCCGTCGCCGGTCTCGGCGACGGCACCATCCGCTGGTTCCGCATGAGCGACGGCGCCGAGGTGCTGAGCCTGTTCGCCGAGCCGGACGGGCAGCATTGGGTGCTGTGGACGCCGGAGGGATTCTTCGATCACGGCCAGGGCGGCGAGACCCTGATCGGCTATAACCTCAACCAGGTGGCGCAGGGCCGTCCCAAGGGCGCCACCTTGGTGAAGGTTGAGCAGCTCTACAGCCTGTTCTTCCGCCGCGACCTGGTGGTGGAGAAGTTCCGCGGCAACGCCGAGGGCGACATCGCCGCGCAACTGGCCAAGATCGGCGACGTGCGCACCGTGCTCGGCCGCGGCCTGCCGCCGGAAATCCAGCTCACCGAATATTGCATCCGCACCGACGGCACCGAGCAGTGCCAGAAGGTCGGGGGCGAAAGCCTGCTGCGCGGCACCAAAGGCAAGATCCAGCCGATCCCGGTTTCGGCGCCCGAGGTGGTGCTGCATTTCGCTGTGGAAGACCGCGGCGGCGGCGTCGGTCCGATCGTGGTGCGTCGCCAGGGCGCGACCATCGCCGCCAGCGGCAGCACGCGCTCGGTGCAAGGCAACCTGCACAACGAGGAACGCTCCATCGAGCTGCAACCCGGGCTCAACCTGATCGGGCTCTCGGCCTTCAATGCGGCCAAGCAGATCGAGGTCGATGCCAAGGACCGGCCCGGGCTGGCGCTGCGCTTCACCCCGCAGGTGGTGGAGAAGCCGGTGTTGCGCCTCCTCGCCATTGGCCTCGATCATTTCCAGAGCAAGGATGTGCCGCCGCTCGCCAACGCCGCCGCCGATGCCAAGGGCGTCGCCGACATCATGCAGAAGGACGTCAAGCACGACATCTTCACCGGCGTCGATGCCATCGTGCTGACCGACGAGCAGGCGACGCTCGCCAACATCGACAAGGCCTTCGCCGACTTGGCGAGCCGCGCCAAGCCGGTTGACCTGACCCTGGTGTTCCTGGCCGGCCACGGCGTCGATCTCGACGGCAAGTACTATTTCCTGCCCTATGACCTGCCGAACCTGACTGCGGATGCCATCCGCAAGCAGTCGCTGACCCACGAGGATCTTGCCGCTCGCCTCAGCAAGTTTCCCACCGCCCGCAGCGTCGTGGTGCTGGATACCTGTTACAGCGGCGCCTTCGCCGTCGACGACAGCATCATGCGGGATTCCCGCGACCAGACGCTCGGCAAGCAGATCAGCCACGAAACCGGCCGCTTCATCCTCGCCGGCTCCTCCAGCCAGCAGGAGGCGCTCGACGGCGTCGACGGCCACGGCGTCTTCACCGAGGTCTTGCTGCACGGCCTTTCCGGCGAGGCTGACGCCAAGGACGCCGGCAACCGCGACGGCAAGATCAGTATCTATGAGCTCGGCGAATATACCAAGAAGGAGGTGCCGACCCTGGCCGCCAAGGTCGGCAACGGGCACAGCCAGAAGCCGCGCTGGTTCTTCAACGGCGACGACATGTTCGACCTGCGCGACAGCAACTGAGCGGCTTGCCGTCGCCTATTTCTGCGCCGCCTTGATGATGACGCCGAGCAGCAGCTTCGCCTGGTCGGTGCAGCCGGCGTCGGTCAATTGCTTGACCCGCTCGATGTCGCTTTGCGCCGGCGCCGCCGGCAGCAGATGCACGGTCGTCATCGCCGCCGAGGCCTGGCCTGGCGGCTCGATCACATAGGTGGCGCCATCGGCGAGCTTCAGCTCCTTGGGCCAGGGCATGCGCGCGGTCGAGGCCGGCCATTCCACCTTGGCGGTCGCGTCGCCGTCCATGGCGTGGATCGTCATGCTGCCGGCGGGGTCGGAAGGATTGCGCGTCAGCATGGCGTGCTCGGGATCGTCGAGGCAGGCATCGCCGCCGTCGCTGGCATCGATAGCGAAGACGTCGTGCGGCGCCTTGATGGTAGCGGCCCGCCATTGCACGTCAGCCGCGCGCACGGCGCCGACGCTGCCGCTTTCCTGCGTATTGGCATGCACCAGGCTGGCGACCGCGGTGAGCAACCGGCTGTCGCCGCCGGCCCCGCCCGTGGCCGCCGGCACGCCCTGGAACGGGCCGTTGAGCGTGACGATCTGGCCGCTCGCGGCGAGCAGCACGACGCGCGCCTTGTCGGGCACGGTGACGGCGCTGCCGGAGGCGATCTGCGCGCCGGCGGCGATGGTCGGGGCCGATGACTCGACCACCACGAAATCCTCGGCCAGTGCCGGCGCCGCGGTCAGCGCCAGAAGGCCGAGGCCCCAGGCGCAAAGCTTGGCTCGTCGCATCATTTACCCTCCAGCACGATGAGATCGGATTTCTCGCCGGCGCGCAATCGCTTGAGATGCATCTGCGCCAGGGGATCGTCGGGGTAGCTGTCGAGGTAGCGCACGAAGGCCTCGGCGGCCCCCGGCGCGTCGGCCGCCATCAGCGCATAGGCCGCCTTGTAGGCCGCGACCTGCTCTACCGGCAGGGTGTCGGCGGTCGTGAAGACCGGCAGGCCTTCCTGGCGGCCCTTGACCACCAGCGCGCCGATCGGGCGGAAGCTGCCGTTCGGCGCCTGCACGCAGGTGGTGCCGCTGGCGCAGATGTCGGTGTGGAAATATTTGTTGGCGCCCTCCAGCCGCGAGGCGGTATTCACCACGTCGCCGATGGCGGTGTAGTCGAAGCGGATCTCGCCGCCGACATTGCCGACCACCGCCGAGCCGGAATGCACGCCGATGCGCGTGCGGCCGAAACGGATGCCCTGTTCCGCCAGCTCCGCCTGCAGCTTGGCGGCGGCGTCGCGCATGGCGCGCGCGCAGGCGAGCGCGCGCTCGGCATGATCCGGCTGCAGGTCGGGCGCGCCGAACACGGCCATGATGGCATCGCCGATGAACTTGTCGACCATGCCGCCGAAGCGCTGCACCTCCGCCGTCAGGGTGTTGAGGTAGCGGTTGAGGATGCCGAGCAGGAAGGTCGGCTCCTTGCCCTCGGCGAAGCTGGTGAAGCCCTCGATGTCGGTGAACAGCACCGAGACGTCACGTGTCTCGCCGCCGAGCGAGAGTTGGTCGGGATTGGCCTCCAGCTTCTTCACCACCGAGGGCGAGACATAGCGCGAGAAGGCCTCGCGCACGAACTGTCCCTGCAGACGGCGGCGATAGCCGATATAGCCGACCGAGGCAAAGAGGCCGACGGCGAAGGAAAGGCTCGGCGCGATCAGCGGCACGGTCACCCCTGCCTTCCAATAGAGGAAGGCGACGCCGCCCCAGAGCAGGACGATGACGCCGGCGGCGGCAATGAGCTGAATCGGCACCGCGCGTTCCCAGAGCGCGATGCCGATGGCGGCGAGCCCGAGCAGCGCGGCGATCAGCACTTCCAGCGGCAGGTTGTTTTCCGCCAGCTCCTCGCCGGCCAGCCGGTTGGCCAGCATCTGCGCCTGGATCAGGATGCCGGGCACGGTGCCGAGCTGGTTGCCCCAGACCGAGGCGGCCGGCGTGCGGTGGCGGTCGTCGAAGGGCAGGTCGGCGCCGATCAGCACGATCTTGCCGGCGAGCCAGGCGGGCGGCAGGGATTTGACGATCTGCGCCGGATATTCGCGGAAGGCCGGCGTGCCGAGGTCGGGGCCGAGATGGTAGTGGATGCGGAAGCGCTGCCGGTTCGGCGGCGCGCCGAGATCGGCGGCAAGGGCGCCGGAGAAACTGTCGCGCCAGACGCCGTCCTCGGCCCGGCCGGGGAAGGCGAGGCGCACGGTGCCGTCGCCGGAATCCGACAGCACATTGGCGAAGCCGCCCTGAATGCCCGCCAGATACTTCTTTTCGAAAGCGTACTGCCGGTCGTTGAGATGCGCCGCCTGGTCGGCCCAGCTCACCACCAGCGGCGCCGGGAAACGATGCGCTGCGGCGATGAACCTGGCGTCGGCGTCGGCAAGCGTCGGCTGGTCGAACAGGATGTCGATGCCGACCGCCTTGACCTTGCGGGTGGCCAGCACGTCCAAAGTATCGGCCAGGAAGTTGCGGTCGACCGGGAAGCGGAAGGGGAACTGCGCCAGCGTGTCCTCGGTGATGGCCAGCACGACGATATCGGGGTGCTGCGGCTGATAGGGTTCGAACGCCGCATGGACCCAGTCGCTGGTGAAATTCTCGGCGATGGCGACGAACAGCAGGTAGCGCTGCGCCAGCAGCGAAAAGGCGATGACCGCGGCGACCAGGCCGCCCGCCAGCAGGCTTTGCGGCACTTGACCGGAACGCATGGTCCCCTTCCACGGCGCGCCTTGGGAGCGCCGCCAATGTAGCAGCCCGGGCGGATGCGACAAAGGCGAATGCCGGCAAGAAAAAGCCCCGCGCGAGGCGGGGCTAGTAGGGAGCTTGGGGGATTGAAGCCCACTGGGATGTGGGCCGGGCACTGATGAAACGCCGCCATGCGGACTTGGTTCCGCCGTCGGCTACGAAAATAAAAATTCGCCATTTCAACCGATTAGCGGTGTCAGGCCGAGCTTGCCCCGATGCCAGCGGCAAAAATCCGACCATGCCGCTTGCCAGCCGGACGGGATTCCTCGCCATGGTCCGCGGGGAGACAGAGTTGCCTGCGAGCGGTGGGCGCGTCGTGGAGCCATCGGCGGGCGTGCGCATCCTGCCCGGGGCATGTCCGGCGCGCGCAGTGAATTGGAATGATTGAGCTATTTGACCATCCGCCGGAAGACCCGTGCCATACGATTTGACCGAAACGTCAATCAAATAAATATGAAAACCGCCATCCATCTGCGCCGCCAGACGGCCGGGAGGAGGAAGGATGCTCCGGGTTAGAGATCGGCCGTTCATCCCGGAGACGCATGGAGCGATCCTGTCAGGATGTCTCGACCGCGCGCCAGCCTGGGCATTTTGCCCGATGACCTTTACATACCGATCGAGCCTTGGCCTCGTGTCGGCCGACCGGCGAAGCACGATCTGTCGGCCTGGACCGTCACGGACGATTGGCCGGAGCTCATCCCAGTCAGGCGAGCCGAAATGGACGTGTTCGAGGCATGGTTCGGCGATCTCTTCGATGAACTGTTCGGGCCGTGCCGATGATCTGAGAGGGCAATCGCCTTGACCGTGCCGTTGCGCGCCGCCCTTTACTTGCGCGTCTCGACGGTGCGGCAGGCCGAGCACGATGTCTCCATCCCCGATCAGAAGCGCCAGGGTGAAGCCTATTGCGCCTCGCGCTCGCCCAGCGGGTCGAGGTCGCGGACCGCGAGGTCCGCATCATCGGCTCAAAAAGCAATTTGCTTCAGACGTTGACTGCCGCGGCCGGCGTAACGCCGGCTACGCCCGGCGTGCCCAGTTCTGTTCTGAAATGGCGGATGGGGTGAGATTCGAACTCACGGT
>DATKQA010000160.1:0-16159 GCA_035523835.1 Candidatus Sulfotelmatobacter sp. | reverse complement strand
CCGCATCCTGACCGGCGAACTGGCGCCCGGCGAGCGTCTGGTGGAAGACCGGCTCTCGGCCGAGCTCGGCGTTTCGCGCATGCCGATCCGCGACGCGATCCAGAGCCTGGTGGCCGACGGCCTGGCCATGCCGGCCGGCCGGCGCGGCGCCCGCGTCGCCGACCTGACGGCCGAGGTCGCGCAGGAACTGGTGGAAGTGCGGGCGACGCTCGAAGGCCTGAACGCCGCGCTGGCGGCGCGCCGTCGCGACGCGGCCGTTCTGGCGCGGCTGCAGGACGTGCTGGCGCGCGGCAATGCCGCGGCGCGACGCGGCGATGCGACGGAATTGGCCGCGCTCAACGGCGAGTACCATGACCTCCTGGCGCTCGCCGGCAGCAACCGCGTGCTCGGCGACATCATGCGCTCGCTGCGGCTGCGCACCGAGCTGGTCTTCAAGCGCAACTCGCTCGGGCGCGCGGCCGAGGACTGGCAGGAGCATGCGCAGATCCTGGCGGCGATCGTGGACGGCGACGAGGAACTGGCGGCGCTGATGGCGACGCGCCACGTGCATCGCGCGGCCGAGGTCCGGCTCGACAAGCCCGAGGAGCGGGGAAACCGCCTCACACCGCCATCGGCCGACCCAGCACAGGTTTGAAAGGGCCGGGGACGAAGGTCCGGCACGGCCCAGTTTTAGCTGCCGATCCCGATGAAATCTGGAGCGGGCGATGAGATTCGAACTCACGACCCCAACCTTGGCAAGGTTGTGCTCTACCCCTGAGCTACGCCCGCTTGGCGCCGACATCCGGCCGCGTCGCTAAGACGCGGCTGCCGCCGAGAGGCGGATCATACGCAAAGCCGACCAAGTTGCAAGCCTCGCCGGCGCTTGGGCCAAGCCCATGGTTTTGCTATGGTCGGCGGGCCGGATGCAGGCGAGGGGAGCGTGTCATGGCGGCCGCGGAGGCTGAACTTTTCGCCCGGCTCGACCAGCTCGGGATCACCAGCCAGACCTTCCACCATCCGCCGGCCTTTACCGTGGAGGAGGCCAAGCTGCTGCGCGGCCGACTGCCGGGCGCACATTGCAAGAGCCTGTTCCTGAAAGACCGCAGCGGCCAGCTCTGGCTGGTGGTCTGCCTGGAGGACCGCCGCGTCGACCTGAAGCTCCTGGAAAAGCGCATCGGCGCCGGCCGGCTGTCCTTCGGCAAGCCGGAACTTCTGCTGGAGGTGCTGGGCGTGACGCCGGGCTCGGTGACGCCCTTCGGCCTGATCAACGACACCGGCCACCGGGTCAAGGTGGTGCTGGACCGGCAGATGCTGGCCGAGACGCCGCTCAACTACCATCCGCTGAAAAACGACCGCACCACCCAGCTCGCCCCGGCTGATCTGCTGCGCTTCATCGAATCCTGCGGCCATGCGCCGGAGCTGGTCGATTTCGATACCCTGGCGGAACGGCCCCCGGCACCCTAAATAAGCCTGACCGGCCCGGCTGGCCTCGGCCCGCCGCGGCTCCTATACTGCTGCCATACGGCACCTAAGCTGATCAGAACGAAGTAACGACGGACATCATGCAACTTACCCCGCAAGGCGGCCCCGCGCCGGCCAATTCCGGCGCCGCGATCAAGGACGCCGATATGTCGACCTTCATGGCCGACGTCATCGACGCCTCGCGGCAGACGACCGTGCTGGTCGACTTCTGGGCCCCGTGGTGCGGCCCCTGCAAGCAGCTCACGCCGATCCTGGAAAAGGTGGTGAAGGCGTCGAACGGCACCGTGCGGCTGGTGAAGGTGAATATCGACCTGCCGCAGAACCAGCCGCTGGCGCAGCAACTCCGCATCCAGTCGATCCCGGCGGTCTATGCCTTCCGCGGCGGCCAACCGGTGGACGGCTTCCTCGGCGCGCTGCCGGAAAGCCAGGTGAAGCAGTTCGTCGAGCGCGTCGCCGGCGGCAAGCTGGAAGCCTCGCCGGTGGAGGAGATCCTGGCCGAGGCCAAGGCGGCCCTCGAGCAGGGCGACGTGGAGCTCGCCGCCGGGACCTACGCCGAGGCGCAGTCGATCGAGCCGACCAATCCGGCCGTGCTTGCCGGCATTGCGCGCACGGCGGTGCAGATGGGCGAGCTCGACCGCGCCCGCCAAGCGCTTGCCCTGGTGCCGGCCGAGCATGCCAATCACGCCGATGTGGCCGGTGCCAAGGCGGCGCTGGCGCTGGCCGAACAGGCGCAGGGCGCCGGCGGCGACGTCGCCAACCTGCGCGCCAAGGTGACGGCCGATGCCGCCGACCACCAGGCGCGGTTCGACCTAGCGCTGGCGCTGGTCGGCGCCGGTCAGCGCGAGGCGGCAGTGGACGAGCTTCTGGAGATCGTGCGGCGCAACCGCGCCTGGAACGAGGAGGCGGCGCGCAGGCAGCTCCTGACCTTGTTCGAAGCCTTCGGGCCGACCGATCCGCTCACCATCGCCACCCGCAAGCGGCTGTCGTCGCTCCTGTTCGCGTGATCTGAAATGGTGGCCGGGCTGAGCTTCGATCAGCTACCGCGGGCGCTGCCGATCTTTCCGCTGGCCGGGGTGCTGCTGTTGCCCGGCGGCAAGCTGCCGCTCAATATCTTCGAGCCGCGCTATCTTGCCATGACGCGCGACGCCATGGCCGGCAACCGCATGATCGGCATGATCCAGCCGCTCGACCCGCATTCGCGCGCCAAAGCACCGGCGATCTACATGACCGGCTGCGCCGGGCGCATTAGCGCGTTCAAGGAGACCGACGACAATCGCTTCCTCATCACGCTGACCGGTGTCTGCCGGTTCGTCGTGGTCGAGGAGCTCGGCGTCACCACGCCCTATCGCCAGGTGCTCGCCTCCTTCGCCCGCTTCCGCAACGACCTGGCGCCGGCGGCGGAACCGGAAGCTGCGCAGCGCCAGCGGCTGTTGCCGGCGCTCAAGGCCTATCTCGACATTGCCAGCATCCCGGCCGACTGGAAGGCGATCGAGAAGGCGCCGAGCGACGCGCTGGTTAATTCGCTGGCCATGATCTGCCCGTTCGAGCCGAGCGAGAAGCAGGCGCTGCTCGAGGCGCACGACCTGGCCGAACGGTCGCGGGTGATGACGGCGCTGATCGAAATGGCGCTCCTGCAAAGGGTCGGCGGACCGACCGGCAGCTCGATCCAATGACGCGATGACCGACCCCTCGCCCGCCATCACCGTCGATCCCAAGCTCTTGGAGATCCTGGTCTGCCCGCTGACCAAGGGGCCGTTGACCTATGACCGCGCCCGCCAGGAACTGGTCAGCGAGCAGGCCCGCCTCGCCTATCCGATCCGCGACGGCATCCCGATCATGCTGGTGGACGAGGCGCGCAACCTCGACGAGCCGGCCAAGCCGTCGGGCGGGCCAACCGCGACCTGAGATGAGCTACAATGCCGCCGGCCGGCCCGGCCCGACCGAGATCCGCCTGAAAAGCGCCGAGAAGGCGCTGGAGATCGACTTCGACAACGGCGTCGGCTTCCGCTTTCCGGCCGAATTCCTGCGCGTGGAAAGCCCCTCCGCCGAGGTCAAGGGCCACGGCCCCGACCAGCGGGTGACGGTGCCCGGCCGGCGCCATGTCGCCATCATCGGCATCGATCCCGTGGGCAATTATGCCGTGCGGCTGCATTTCGACGACCTGCACGACACCGGCCTGTATTCCTGGGAATATCTCTACGAGCTCGGCGAGCAGCAGGATGCGCTATGGCGCAGATACCTGGCCGAACTCGATCGCCAGGGCCTGAGCCGCGATCCCTGAACCGGCCTCGAGGTCAGCGCGCTGCTTTTTCCGGCTTGCCCTTGAACGAGCGAGTCGGCACGCCGGGAAACAGCGACATGTGGGTATGCTGCGCCAGCCAATCGGCGTCGACGCCGGCACGGCGGAAGGCGACGGTGGCGCGGCCCGGCCGGGCGTAGGCCCTGCCCTCGGCGCCGTAGCCGGTCGAATCGAACACCGCCATGCCGGTGGCGCTCAACCGGTCGGCGGCGACGATGGCGCGGATGTCGGGCCGCCAGCAGAAACCGTCAATATGCGGCCAGACGTTGCGCCATTGCGCCTGCTCGACCGCCGCCCGGCCGGTGACGAATTCCGCCACCGTGCCGAAGGCGACGAGGTCGTCGGCGAAGAGCGGCCGCGCCCCGGCGAAATCCACCTCGCCCACGTGATGCGCGAGCCGTTCGAACCAGCGGCGGATTCGCGCGATGTCGTCGGGGTGCGCGGCCACGCCCGCGGTCCTATTTGATCAGGCCTTCCGCCTTCATCGCCGTCTGCACTGCCGGGCGCGCCGCGATGCGGTCGTAATAGGCCTTCAGCACCGGCCATTTGCCGAGGTCGATTTTGGTCGGGAAGGTCCAGTTCAGAATGGTGAAGAGATAGGCGTCGGCGACGCTGAAGGCCTCGCCGAGCAGGTAGCTCTTGCCTTTGAGCGCGCCGGTCAGGAAATCGAAGCGCGCCGCCAGCATATCCTTGACCATGGCCTTGTATTCGTCGGGGGTCTTCGGATTGAACAGCGGACTGAAGCCCTTGTGCACCTCGGAGGCGACATAGTTCAGCCATTCCTGCAGGCGATAGCGCTCGATGCTGCCGGCGGCCGGCGCCAGCTTGGCGCCCGGGCTCTTGTCGGCGATGTATTGCACGATGGCCGAGCCTTCGGTCAGCACCTGTCCGTCGTCGAGCTGCAATGCCGGCACCGCGCCCTTCGGATTGACGGCGCGATAGTCGGCGCCGGACTTGGTGGTCTTGGCCTTGAGATCGACCTGCTCGGTGTCGAATTTGGCACCGGATTCCTGCAGCACGATATGCGGCGACAGAGAACAGGCGCCGGGCGCGAAATAGAGTTTCATGGTGGTTCCCTTTCAGGTTTGCGGATGGAGCGCGGTGATTTCTCGGCACCGAGAGTCTCGGGCCCGCAACCGGTTCGCAGGGGCAGGCCGGAGGCGAGACGCTGGCGCGCGCCGCCGATCATACGACCGCGTCTGTTAGGGCTGCCAGCAGAGTTTCACCACTTTCTTGGGCGCCGAGCAGTGACATGCCAAGGCTCGTCATGAAACGGACATGGAACGGCAGCGCGGCGGTTTCGCCGGCGCCGGGCCGGGGCGCGCCTCGCCGCGCTTGACACCCCGCCGGCGTATCGGTGAGCCTGATGCCCGCGCAGCGGCGCCGACCCAGAGCGTGCGCCCCGCCACGTGTCGTCCGGGAGCATGGTGATGATTGGCAGAATTTTGACGGCGGCGCTGGCCGCCTCGGCACTGGCCGGCTGCGTCAACGCCGGCAAGGAAGTGACGGCGCAGCAGATGGCGCAGTTCAGCGCGGGCAAGAGCACCTATAAGGACGTGCAGGCGGCGCTCGGCAATCCGACCACGACCTTCTTCCTGCCGGACGGCACCACGACCGTCGTCTATTCCTTCTCCACCGCCTATGCCGATCCGGTAACCTATATCCCTGTTGCCGGCCCGTTCATCAGCAGCGACCTGGTCACGCACGAATCGGCCGCCGTCTTCCGCTTCAACCGGTCCAACGTGCTGAGCAGCAAGGCGACGAGCAAGAGCTATGTCGGCACCGACGTCGGCCTGACCGAGGCGGGTGCCAAGGGCCTGGCGCCGGAAGTGGCGCCGAAGGCGGATTAGCTGTCTCGGCCCTGCGCCGCTGCTCAGCCCTCCGTGGCGCGCACGAAGCACATGATATCGTCCGGCACGAGGTAGCAGACCACGCCGCTGCCGGTCGGGTTTGCCACGTGCTGCAGCACGCGATCCGGCGGCACCGCGATCCAGCGGCCGTTGATCGGCACCTCGTAGCCGTTCGCCGTGGTGCGGTAGCTGGTCAGGTGGCAATCGGCGATCGAGCAGCAGGAACTCTGCGTGCCCGGCTGTTGCAGGCTTTGGAACCAGTCTTTGAAAGTGAGGTTGCTGCCGGGCGGCGGCTGCGCCATGACCTCGCCGCCGGACGCGGCCAGCACCAGGAACGACACCGCTAGCAGGATCGGAAGTGTCCGCATGGCCGCGCTCTCCGCCGCTGGCTGAACGACTGCCAATAACCGAGCAAGTTACGGGCCGAACGGCGGCGGACGATAGTGGCAATGAAATGTCACGGCGGGGGATCAGCGCCCCAGCACGACCCGGCGATAGCTGAGCGCCTCGGCGACGTGCAGCCGGCGCACGCCGTCGCTGCCGGCAAGGTCGCCCAAGGTGCGGGCGACGCGGAGCACGCGGTGATAGCCGCGCGCGGTGAGCTTGATCGCCGTCGCCGCCTCGGTCAGCAGCTTGCGGCCGGGCTCATCCGGTGTCGCCACCTGGTCGAGCAAGGCGCCGTCGGCCTCGGCGTTGCAGCGGATCGGCGGGGCGCCGCCGAGCTTGCCGTAGCGCGCGCTTTGCGCCGCGCGGGCGGCGGCGACACGGGCCGCCACCTCGGCGCTGCCTTCCGCCGGCGGCGGCAGCGCGAGGTCGGAGGCCGCCACCGCCGGCACGTCCACGTGCAGGTCGATGCGGTCGAACAGCGGGCCGGAGATGCGCGACTGGTAGTCGGCGGCGCATTTCGGCGCACGGGAACAAGCGAGCGCCGCATCGTCCAGGTGGCCGCAGCGGCAGGGATTCATCGCCGCGATAAGCTGCACCCGCGCCGGATAGGTCAGGTGCGCGTTGGCCCGCGCCACCACCGCCTTGCCGGTTTCCAGCGGTTGGCGCAGCGAATCCAGCACCGGGCGCTGGAACTCCGGCAGTTCGTCCAGGAACAGAACGCCGAGATGCGCCAGACTGACCTCGCCCGGCTTGGCGCGCAGGCCGCCGCCGACCAGCGCCGCCATGGAGGCGGAATGATGCGGATTGCGGAACGGCCGCTGGCGCGTCAACCGGCCGCCGGCAAGCAGGCCGGCGACGGAGGCGATCATGCTCACCTCCAGCGCCTCGGCGGCATCGAGCGGCGGCAGCAAGCCCGGCAGCCGCGCCGCCAGCATGGATTTGCCGGCGCCGGGCGGGCCGATCATCAGGAGGTTGTGGCCGCCGGCGGCGGCGATCTCCAGCGCGCGCTTGGCCGTCTCCTGCCCCTTGATGTCGCGCAGGTCGAGAGAATCGGCAACGGTCGCCTCGAGCTTCGCCTCCGGCGCGCTCAGCACCTGCGTGCCCTTGAAGTGGTTGACCAGGGCGAGCAGGCTTGGCGGCGCCAGCACCTCGATGCCGCCGGCCCAGGCCGCCTCGCCGCCGCAGGCGAAGGGACAGATCACGCCGCGGCCCTCGCCGGCTGCGCCGAGCGCCGCCGGCAGCACGCCGGCGACGGCGGTGATGCCGCCGTCGAGCGCCAGCTCGCCGAGCGCGGTGAAGCCGGCGATCTCGTCCGCCGGCAGCACGCCCATGGCGACCAGCAGGCCAAGCGCGATCGGCAGGTCGTAGTGACTGCCTTCCTTCGGCAGGTCGGCGGGCGCCAGGTTGACGGTGATGCGCTTCGGCGGCAGGGCCAGGCCGATGGCGCCGAGCGCGGCGCGCACCCGCTCGCGGCTTTCCGCCACCGCCTTGTCGGCAAGCCCGACCACGTTGAAGGCGGGAATGCCGCCGGCGACCTGCACCTGCACGTCCACGTGGCGCACGTCGATCCCCTGGAACGCCACCGTGTGCACGCGCGCGACCAAGCTGCACCGCTCCCGTCTCAACCCCCGGTCAGTCTACGAAAGCCGGCCGGGGCTGACCAGCGCCGCGGCGGCCGCGCTTGCGCCAGCAACCCTGCCGGCGGAGACTGGCGCGAGCGAAAGGCTGGCCGACGGAGGGACCGATGCTGGATCTGGTGATCGACCGGCGGCAGCGCGACCTTGGCGGCTTTACGGTCGGCCGCGTGCTGCCCTTCGCCCGCCGGCGCATGGTCGGCCCCTTCATCTTCTTCGACCACATGGGACCGGTCGACCTGCCGCGCGGCATTCCCGCGAGCATGGACGTGCGCCCGCATCCGCATATCGGGCTTTCGACCGTCACCTATCTCTTCACCGGCGAGATCATGCATCGCGACAGTGTCGGCTCGGAGCAGGCGATCCGCCCCGGCGAGGTGAACTGGATGACCGCGGGCCGCGGCATCACGCACTCCGAGCGCTTCGAGCGGGGCCGCCGCGAGGGCGGCGCGGTGCACGCGATCCAGAGCTGGGTGGCATTGCCGGCGGAGCAGGAAGAGATCGCGCCGGCCTTCGCCCATCACGGCAGCGCCGACCTGCCGACGACGGCGGAAGGCGGCGCCTGGACGCGGCTGATCGCCGGGCGGCTGGCCGGCGCCGAGGCCCGTGTCGCCGTGCAGTCGCCGCTGTTCTATGTCCATGGCGAGATCGCCGCCGGCGCCAGCACGGCATTGCCGGCGGAATATCCCGAGCGCGCGGCCTATGTCGCCGCCGGCACCATCGAGGTGGACGGCCGCAGCTATGACGCCGGCAAGCTCCTGGTGTTCGCGCCGGGAGACACTGTTCGCCTGAGCGCCACGGCACCTGCCATCTTGATGCTGTTCGGCGGCGAGCCGCTCGGCCGGCGCTTCATCGAATGGAATTTCGTCTCGTCCTCGCGCGAGCGCATCGAGCAGGCCAAGGCCGACTGGCGCGCCGGACGGATGAAGCTGCCCGATCTCGATCACGACGAATTCGTGCCCTTGCCGGACGACCCGCCCGGCGTCCGCATCGCCTCACCCTGATGTCCTGAAGGAAAGGAACCGCCGATGATGATGGATTGGAACGCCTATGGCGCGCAGGTCAATGCCGCGGTCAAGGAAATTGCCACGGCCAATCCCGATCTGGTGAAGGCCTATGTCGCCTTCCACCAAGCCAACGCCAAATCGACGCGGCTCGATGCCAAGCTGCGCGAACTGATCGCGCTCGGCGTCGCCGTGAGCTTGCGCTGCGATGGCTGCATCAACGCCCATACCGAGGCGGCGATCAAGGCCGGCGCCAGCAAGGAGGAAATCGTCGATGCGCTCGGCGTCGCCATCATGGTCAATGCCGGCGCGGCGCTGGTCTATTCGGCACGCACCATCGACGCCTTCAACGCGAAGGTGCGTTAGAGGGCGGGCGGCGAAGCCTAGGCCGAGCGAATCTGATTGACGAAGCGATCGACCTCGTTTCGCAGCAACTCGGACTGACGCGCCAGTTCGGCGGCGGACTTGAGCACCAGGTTCGCCGCATCGCCGGTCTCGCCGGTCGCGCGGGTGACGCCGGTGATGGTGCCGGAAACCTCCTGCGTGCCGACAGCGGTCTGCTGCACGTTGCGGGCGATCTCGTGCGTCGCCGCGTCCTGTTCCTCGATGGCGGCGGCGATGGCAGTGGCGATCTGGCTGATCTCCTGGATCGTCGTGCCGATGCCCTCGATCGCCGACACGGTTTCCGCCGTCACCCGCTGCATGCCGGAAATCTGCGAGGCAATCTCCTCGGTCGCCTTGGCAGTCTGGTTGGCCAGGCTCTTGACCTCGGAAGCGACCACGGCGAAGCCCTTGCCGGCCTCGCCGGCGCGCGCCGCCTCGATGGTGGCATTGAGCGCCAGAAGGTTGGTCTGCCCGGCGATGCCGTTGATCATCTCGACCACCTTGCCGATCTTCTCCGCTGCCTCGGCCAGGCCCTTCACCGTGGTATTGGTGCGTTGCGCCTCTTCCACCGCCTTCTCGGCGATCTTGGTCGATTGCGCCACCTGGCGGCCGATCTCGCCGACCGAAGCCGACAATTCCTCGGTCGCCGCGGCGACGGTCTGCACGTTGCGGGTGGCTTCTTCCGAGGCCGCCGCCACGCTCGCCGTCTGCTGGCTGGTGCGTTCCGCGGTCTGCGCCATCGACGATGCGGTCGATTGCATCTCCGCCGCCGCCGTCGACACTGCGCCGACCACGCCCTTCACCGTCGCCTCGAAGCTTTCCGCGAGCTGGTTGCGCTCGCGGCGGCGCTGCTCCGAGGCGGCGCGCTCGCGCTCCTCGTCGGCCTTGTGCCGCCGCGCCTCCTCCTCGGCGTGCGCCGCTATCGCCTCGCGTTCGCGCCGGGCTTCCGCCTCGCGCTGACGGGCCTCGGCCAGACGCTGCTCTTCGGCGCGACTCCGCTCGCTCGCCTCCGCGGTTTCGCGTTCCCGCTGCAGCCGCTCGTTCTCGATCGCATTGCGCTTGAACACGTCGACGGCCCGGGCCATCTCGCCGATCTCGTCCTGCTTTTCCAGGGCGACGATCTCGACGCTCTTGTCGCCGGCCGCCAGCCGACCCATGATCTCGATCATCGCGCGCATCGGCCGGTTGATGCCGCGCCCGATCCACCAGGCCAGGCCGAGGCCGATCAGCACGCCGGCCAGGGCCAGGCCGGCCATCAGCTTCTGCGAACGGGCGATATCCGCTTCGGTGACGGCCTGCAGATGCGCCTGCGCCTGCACGGCCACGGCGCGAATCTGCTGGGCGGCATCGGCCATACCCTTGCCATTGATCGCCATCACGCCGTCGACGGTTTCGTTGATCGCCGGCGCCACGGCGGCAAGATCATCGAAACCCTCGGCATAGACCGCGAAGACGGCGGCCATGTCGGCGGACATCTTCTTGATCTCGGGACTGTCGACCTCGGAGGCCACCTCGTTGATCGAGTCCTTCAGCTTCTTGGCGGTGTCGTCCACCTGCTTGGCGGTGGTGGCCTCCGGTTCATGGATGTACTTGTCGACCAGTGCGGCCATGGCGGCGAACTGCTGCTCGACGACCTCGGCAAAAGCGGAGCCGCTCAGCTCGTTGGCTTTCTTTGCCGCTTCGTCCATCGCCTTGCCGGCTTTGTCGAGAACGGTGCCCTTCGGCAGCAACACGGTGGCGATCGTCGTCCGCTGCCGCTCGCGCAGATGCGCGATCTGCTGCAGGCCCTCGTTGTAGGCGGCGATGCTGTCCTGCAATTGCCGGACGGTTGCCGCCTGCACGCCGCCGCCGGAATGGCTGATGACGTCGGCCGCTTCCTGGTCCAGGCGGCTTTTCGCCTGGGCCGCCGCATCAAGGTCGGCCCGATTGCCGCCGGCGACGTATTGATGGGTGTTGCGGGTGAAGTCGCCGATGTCGTTCTGGATCTGCAGCAACTGAGTGGTGAGCGCCGCCTCGCGGCTGAAATCGCGGAACCGGGTTTCGGTTTTCACCAGGCTATAGATGCCTGCCGCGCCGATGGCGGCGACCAGCACCAGCACCGACAGGAAGCCGGCGAGGATGCGGGTCGAGACCTTCCAGTTGGCGAGACCGAAGCGGCTGAGCGCGGAGGCGGGCATGGCGTATTCCCTGGTAGACACATGGCGCTTGCGGCGGGCGGCCGATGCCGCAGCGCGGCGGCGCGGCGTCAGGACGGCGCGTGCAGTATCGAGGTGCCGATTTAAAAACCGGTTAACCCGGCCTTCCCATGAGCCCCCCGCGCTGTCGCCGGTCCGGTTACAAATTCGGGGGCGCTGTGTGATTTGTGGGGCCGACCGGCATTTCGTCGCGTGCACCATTGTATGCTGCCGAGCGTGCTCCGCGCGGGTTAGCGCGGCGGGCCAAATCGCGGTTGGGGAGGGCCGGCACAGGCAGACTGCAACGAGAGGAAGCGACATGGTGAAGGCAGCAAACACCGCCGCAAGGTTTTTGGGCGCGATGGCAACCGCGGCCTTGGCCGCGACATTCGGCGCCGCCGCCGCCCGGGCGACGACGATCTTCGACACGACCGCTTCCTGGGACCATTCGAGCACGGTGTCGGTTTTCGGCAATCCGAATACCGCCACCTACGGCGAGACCTTCATCGCGCCGAGCGATAGCGTCCTGCAAAGCTTCACCTTTTTCGTCAATGGCACGGCCACCCTGCAGGTCCAGGCCGGCGTCAATGCCTGGGGCGGGTCGCTCCTCGCGGGCAATGCGCCTGAGGGCGCCACCGGGCCGGCCCTGTTCACCAGCAGCAGCCCCTTCAGCATCGGCGACACCGGCGGCGCCTTCCAGGCCGTCACCATCGATACCGGTGGCGTGAGCCTGACGGCGGGCCAGGCCTACGTCGCCTATTTCAGTATCTCCGGCCCCGACGCGACCGACTTCGCCGACAGCAGCGGCACCGATGCCCTCGGCGCGATCAGCGGCCACATCGCCAATGACGGCGGCGGCGGTTTCAATTTCGACAACAACGGCGCCGACTATGCCGCTCTGACCTCGGCGCCGTGGGACGACTTCAGCGATTTCGGCGACCTAGCCTGGACGGCGACCTTCTCTGCCGCCGCGACGACGGTGCCGGAGCCGATGTCGCTGGCCTTGCTGGGCGGCGGCCTGCTCGGGCTGGGCGCCATGCAGCGCCGGCGCCGGGCCGGCTGACGCGGTGCGTCAGGCCTGGGCGGCGCCTCTGGTTTCGCGGCGGCGGCGCTCGATCGCGTCCCATACCCGCGCCTCCAGCTTCACGCCGTCGAAGCGGTTGACTTCCTGCAGCCCGGTCGGCGAGGTGACGTTGATCTCGGTCAGATAGTCGCCGATCACGTCGATGCCGACGAAGATCAGCCCGTTGCGCCGCAGCGTCGGGCCGATTGCGGTGCAAATCTCACGCTCGCGCTGGGTCAGTTCGGATTTCACCGCGGTGCCGCCGACATGCAGGTTGGAGCGTGCCTCGCCCGCCTTCGGCACCCGGTTCACCGCGCCGGCCGCTTCCCCGTCGATCAGGATGATGCGCTTGTCGCCCTGGCGCACCGCCGGCACGTAGCGCTGCACCATGATCGGCTCGCGGTAGATCTGGGTAAACAGCTCGAGCAGAGCGTTCAGGTTCTCGTCGTCCTTGCGGATGTGAAAGACGCCGGCGCCGCCGTTGCCGAACAGCGGTTTGACGATGATGTCCTCGTGCTCGGCACGGAAAGCTTCGATCTCGCGCCGGTCCGACGTGATCAGGGTCGGCGGCATGAGTTCGGGAAAATGCGTGACGAAAAGTTTTTCCGGCGCGTTGCGGACATGCACCGGATCGTTCACCACCAGGGTCGCCGGATGGATATGCTCCAAGAGATGCGTGGCAGTGATATAGGCCATGTCGAACGGCGGATCCTGGCGCATCAGCACGACATCGACCAGCGCCAGGTCGAGGGCGATTTCCTCGCCCAGGGTGAAATGGTCGCCGCGCTTTGCGCGCACGTCGAGGAGCCGGGCACGGACCTGGATGCGGCCGTTCTTCAGGCTGAGATGGCGCGGCAGATAGTGATAGAGACGGTGCCCGCGCGCCTGCGCCTCGAGCGCCAGGACGAAGGTCGAGTCGGCGTCGATATTGATGGATTCGAGCGGGTCCATTTGGATGGCGACGGCGAGACTCATGGAACGGCATCCTCCGCTGGGGTCGGTCGCGCACTATAGCCTCTGCGGCCGACGGACGCGACGCGCTTGCCGGTCAATTGAGCCGCTGGCGCAGCCGCTGCAGAAGGGCGACGGCGTCGCTCCGCATGGCGGCGTCGCTGGCGTGCGTGGCGCAGGCCTGGAGTGCGGCCAGCGCGTTCTGCAGATTGCCCTGCTCGGTCTCGATCAAACCGAGCTCGCGCCAGAACGGCGCGTGGTTTGGCGCCAGCAACAGCATGGAACGGACGATGTCGGCGGCGCGGGCCGTATCGCCAGCCTGCAACGCCCGCGTCTTGATGTTGTTCTGCAGCCTGAGCAGCACGTCGCGCGCGCTCACCGGCTGGTGGTGCCATGGTTCCAGTTCGGCCGCCGGCCCCGCCATGCGCTGCAGAAGCTCGTGCATCTCGCCCGGACCAAGCTCCCGGCCGTGGAACGGATCGATGACGGCGCGCGCGCCGCCCTGCTCCAGGCGCAGCAGGAAATGGCCGGGGAAATTCAACCCCGCAAGAGCCCAGCCGCGGACCCTGGCCGCATGCAGGTAGAGAATGCCGAGCGCCACCGGCAGACCCTTGCGGCGATCGATGACGCGCAGGAGACTGGCGTTCTGCGGATCGTCGTAGGTTTCGCTGTCGCCGGCATAGCCGTGCCGGCCGTGGATGGTCTGGCAGAGCGCCGCCGCCGCCTGTTTTGCGTCGGCACGCGCTGGCGCCAGCGTCGCCGCGGTGGCGGCCAGCTCGGCGAGATGCACCTGGTAGGGCGCCAGCGCCACGTCGGGCTGGTCCAGCGCGGCAAGGGCCAGCGCCGCGGCCCCGATGTCGATCGCCGCGTCGTCGCTCTGCCTGCCGATGGCGGCGAGCTCCGCCACGATCCGCTGGCGCGCGCTCATGCGTGCCGCCGGGGATCATCGCGCAGCATGACGTGGTTCACCACGTCGCGGACGCCGGGAATGGTGCGCACATGCTGCACGACGCGATCGAGCTCGGCCTCGTCCTTGGCAATGCCGAGCAGATAGACCACGCCCCTGATGGTGACGGTGGTGTAGTTGACGTCGTCGATCCGGCGATCGGCGATGAGTTGCGCCCGCAGCTCGGTGCCGATGCGCTTGTCGCGGGCATATTCGCCGAGGCTGCGGGCTGGGCCGACCTGGATCTCGTTGAGCACCTCCTTGACGCCGGCGACCGTCCAGGTCAGCCGCTCCGCTTCCTCCCTGGCGGCTTCGCTGTCGAGTATGCCGGTCAGCATGACGCGACCCTCGACCACGTCGACAATGGTTTCGCCGAACAGCTTGTCCTTCTTCTGCAGCAGCGCACTGTTGACTTGAAGGCCGATGCGCGTGTCCTCCGCCGCATTGACGACGCCCCGCTCGGATACGGCGGCGACGCCGACGGTGGCGCCGGCGCCGATCAGGATGCCGGGACCGGCGCAGGCGGCAAGACCGAGCGAAGCCATGAGCAGGGTGGCGGGCATGCGTGCGCGCGTCATGGCCGCCAGGCATCGACGATATGGCGCGGCATCGCCCGGGGCGTCACCAGCATGACATCGAAGCGCAGCGTCAATTCGCCGAGCGCCGGCCGACGCGCCACGAAGGCTTCGAGCGCACGCAGGATGCGGCGGCGCTGCTGCGGCCCGACCGAGGCCGCCGCCGTGGCCAGATCGCCGCGCCGCTTCACCTCGATTGCGGCCAGCACCGAGCCGCGCCGCGCCAGGATGTCGATCTCCCCCACCGGCACGCGCCAGTCGCGCGCCAGCACCCGGTAGCCCTTGAGGCGCAGCAGCCAGACGCAAAGTCTCTCGGCGGCGCGACCGGCCTGATAGGCGTCGCGCCGCCTGGCGATGGACTGGTCACGAAGCATCGAGGTTCTTCAAGGCGAGCGCGCGGGCATAGACCTGCTTGCGCGGCAGGCCGGTCGCGGCCGCCACGGCGGCGACCGCCTCTTTCAGCCGCATGCCGGCCAGCGCCGGCTTCAGTGCCGCATCGAGATCGACGGCTTCCGCCGCGGCCGCAAGCGGCGGCCCGACCACGACCACGACCTCGCCCTTGGGCGGACCCGCCGAGGCATAGTGAGCCGCCAAGACCGGCAGGTCCTCCCGCCGCACCTCTTCGAACATCTTGGTAAGCTCGCGCGCCACCGCCGCCGGGCGCGGCCCCAGCACCGCCGCCATGTCGGCGAGCGAGCCGGCCAGCCGCTGAGCGCTTTCCAGGAATACCAGCGTGGCCGGCACCGCCTTCACCTCGTGCAAGGCCCGCCGGCGCTGCGCCGTCCTGGCCGGCAGGAAGCCGGCAAAGTAGAACCGGTCCGTCGGCAATCCGGCAAGGCAGAGCGCCGCAAGCAGGGCGGAAGCGCCCGGGAGGGCCGTCACGCCGTGGCCGGCGGCAATCGCCGCCTGCACCAGCTTGAAGCCGGGATCGGAGACCAGCGGCGTGCCGGCATCCGATACCAGCGCCACCACCTCGCCCGCCGCAAGCCGGCGCAGCAGCGCCGGCCGCATCTTTGCCGCATTGTGCTCGTGATATGGCTGCATGGGCGTCGCGATGGCATAGCGGGCGAGGAGCTTGCCGGTGACGCGGGTGTCCTCGCAGGCGATGACATCGGCGGCGCGCAAGAGGTCGATGGCGCGCAAGGTGATGTCGGCGGCATTGCCGATCGGCGTCGCCGTGACGTAGAGGCCGGGCGCCGGTCGCTTGCCGGCAGCAGCAGCGGCGCCCGGTTTACTTCCCGCAGGCGCCTCGATACCTTTGCCTGCGGCCGGGGCGTCCGGCATGGAGAATGGCGTTGCGTCTTCGTCGGTCATCCCGTATCGGGCGTGCGTTAGGCTTGGCCGTGTCGCTGTTCGCCGCTCTGGCGCTGGCCGGCTGTGAAAGCCTACCGCAAGAAGCCGCATCGACACCAGAAAAGCCGCCGGCCAGGC
>DATKQA010000159.1:0-4090 GCA_035523835.1 Candidatus Sulfotelmatobacter sp. | reverse complement strand
GCTGATGGCGGCGCGCGCCGAGGCGTCGGCGATGGCGCGCTGCACGCTTCGGCTGCGCACCACCTCGGCGGCGACGAAAGCCTCGCGCATGGCATCGATGCCGCTCTGCCGCTCCAGCGCGCCGCCGCTGAGCCGGCTCAGCAGGTCGACGTAGCCGCCGAGCGCGCGCATGGCGCGCCGGTCGCGCCCGGTCGTGCTGTCGGGATCGGCCGACTGGTGCGCTTGCATCAAGACCGGCGCCACCTGCCGGTAGAGCTTCAGCGCCTTGCCGTCCTGCCCGCTGGCGGCCAACGCCAGGGCCAGCATGCCGCGCTGGTCCGCCATCTCCGCACTGTCGTCGCGGTAGCGCGATTGCAACTGCGCCAGCGCCGCCTCGAGCAGCGGCACCGCCTTGGCCGGCTGGCCGGCATCGATCAGCGCCTGCGGATAGTTCACGTAGGTGGTGAAGAAGCGGCGGAATTGCGGCGAATAGCGGTCGAGCTTGCCGGCGAGGGCATCAAAGATCGCCAATGCCTTGCCGGCCTGGTGCTGGGCCATCAGCGAGCTGGCCAGCAGCAGTTGCGTCTTGGCCACGGGATCGACGCCTTCGTCGTTGGCCATGCCGGACCGGAAGATGTCGAGCGCCGCCTCGGCCATGCGCTCGGCGTCCTTGGCGCGGCCTTCGTCGCTCAAGAGGCTGCCGAGCGAGAGCAGGCACGCCGCCGTGTCGTAGGAATAGTGGCCGCGCAGCTTCAGCGTGTCGGACAGCGCCTCGCGGAATTCCACCTCCGATTCCAGCAGCCGGCCCTGCATGCGGAGCGACTGGGCGAGAAAGCGCCGCTGCAGCGCGGCCGTGAATTCGGCGCCGGCATCGTCGATCGTCAGGCTGAGCGCCACGGCGCGGCGAAACCATGTCTCGGCCTGGACATAGTCGCCGCGCGCCGCGGCAATGGCGCCGCGTCCTTCGAACAGGGCGGCGCGGCTCTGCGGCGGCATGCGGTTGCCGCGACCTCTGCCGCGCGTGCCGCGCCCGTTGCCGCGAATGCCCGAGGACGGCTCGGCGGCGTCGAGCGCCGCCTGGGCGCCGTCGAGATCGCCGCTGAAAGCCAGCGCGCGCGCGAACTGGCCGCTGAAGGTGATGTGCCGGCCGCGGCGGTCGGCCGGCACATTGGCGATCGCCTTGCGAATCTCCGCTATGCCGTCGAGATAGCGGCCGAGGCGGATCTTGGCGAAGCCGAGCCGATAGGCGGCGCGGCTGCCGACGTCGGAGGCGATGCCGCCGCTCGCGGCTTCGATCGCCTTGCCGTAGTCCGCCACTTCCTGGTCGTAGCGGCCGACGCTGCGGGCGGCGATGCCGCGGGCAAGGTAGAACTCGGCCAGAGCGTCGCCGTGCAGGCTCGCGTCCGGCTCGGCCTTGACCTTGGCCTCGGCGGCCTGGCGGATGGTGGGATCGGGTTTCTGCTGCTCGAGCAGCGCGGCGATGTCGTCGACGGTGCGCGGCGGCGGCACCAGCGAGGTGGGCAGCAGCGGCGGCAGATCATCGTCTTCGTCGCTGTCGGCCGCCGGCGCCGCCGGCTTGTCGGCGGCATGGAGCGCCGGGGCCCACGCCAGCGCGGCGCCGACGGCAGCGAGGCCGATCAGGACGTTCCGGATGCCATGCCCGTCGAACAGCCGCACGTTCCCCTCCCGGTTGCGCGGCAATGCCGGCGCCAAAGCTAGCGAGAGTACGGCGCCGGCGGCAAGGCCGCTCGCAGCCCGGTGTGATCGCGGCCACCCGGCGGCGGCCGGTCAGCCGTGGCGCAGCGCCAGGTAGTAGTGCAGGAGGGCGAAGGCGGCGACCCACCCGGTCAGCGAACCCGCCAGCCAGACGGCCAGCCCGAAGCGTGCCGAGAAACGTCGCGCCCCGATTCGCAGCTTTTGCGAAGCGAGCGGCTTGTTCCAACCCATTTGCATGACTGTACGCGCCCCTACCCCGATAGCACCCGAGTGCGTGACAGAAGAGATAGCCACTCTAACTATGCCGCCGAAGGCAGTTCTGTGACCATACCGTGATCTATTTTGGACGCAAACACCCCGCAAGCCTATCGCATTTGCGAAGGGGACTTGCCGCCACTCCCCGCAAGCACAGCATCGAGCCAATCGAACGCGCGCTGGTTGAACAGCGGCCGCGCACCCGCCTCGCAATGCGCCCCGGCACCCTCCCGCGCGGTGAAGGCGATGCGGTCCTTGGCGCCGGTCAGCGCCGCGTAGAGCGCCGGCGCGGTGACGCCGATGTCATCCTCTTCCGCCGTGCAGACCAGGGTCGGACAGCGGATCCGCCCGGCCAGGCCGGCCAGACTATAGGCTTCCGCCAGCCGGACATAGCCGAGCGGGCTGTCGACGCCATGCACCCAGAGGCCGCGCCGCAGGCCCCAGCCGGCGGTCGGATGCCGCAGGCGGCGGCGCAGCAGGCGGTCGAGCGCCGCCAGCACCAGACGGTTGCCGTTCGGCACCTGGCGGGCGACGAAGCCCGGCAGCCGGCTGCGGAATTCATCGAGCAGGGAGAATTCGCCGGGATCGGCGATGCAGGCGGCAAGCCGCGGCTCGCCGCTTGCCGCCCGCGGCGCCAGGTAGCCGCCGAAGCTGATGCCGAGCAGCGCGATGCGCGCGGCATCGATCTCCGCCCGGCCGGCGGCGAAATCCACCACCGGGCCGACCACCGCCTCCCAATCCGGCCGGAACACCAGCCCGGCCTCGATGAGCGCCGCGCCCTGGCCCGGTCCGTCGAAGGCCAGGCAGTGATAACCGCGCGCCACCGCCGCGGCACCGCTGAAGAAATAGGCCTCCTCCGCGGTGCTGTCGTATCCGCCGGTGACGATCAGCAGCGGCCGCGGCTTGTCATCCTCGGCGGCGCGAAACAGATAGCCGTGCAAGCTGCCGCCGCCATCGCCATAGGGGATGGCGATGGTCTCGGCCGCTGGCCGCATGAGGCCGGCGGCGGCGGCGAAGGCCGCGCGCTGGCGGCGGTAGAAGCCGACCACGCGCGGATCGACCGGCACGCCGATCAGAAAGGTATAGGCGGCGCGGAAATAGTTGGCGGCGCGGAGATAACCGGAGAGCGCGGCGGGCCGGCTGCCCGCGGCCGCGAACCGCGCCGCTGCGGCGAAAACCGCTTCCGCCAACTCAGCCCAGGCGCGGCACCAGCTCTCGCCGTCCGGTTCGGCGATGCGCCTGGCCGCCGCGGCGCATTCGCCGAGTTCGGCGCCGCCGTAGCTGGCATGGCCGGCGGTGCGCAGCCACTGCGCATCAAACAGTTCGTCGCGGAAGACCAGCCCCATGCCCCGCCCCTCCCCAGGGTCGCCTCGCCGCGGGCAATTATAGGGTCCTTGCCGGCGGGAACCCGCATTGCGAAAAGCCGTTGATCGGTATGGAGCTGAAGAGCGGCATCGCCGATATCGAGCGGCTGTTGGAGCGCTGCGCGCCGCGCGAGGAGCTGGTGCGCCGCCTGGCGCTGATCACGACCTTCGACTGGCTGCACGACGATGCCGGCTTCAGCGCGCGGACCGACGCGCTGCTGCTGGTGCTGCATCCTTCGGCATCGGAATTGACCAAGCTGCGGCGCGACGTCGCCGCGGCCTCCCGCATCATCCAGACGAAATTGCCGCTGCGCCACTGAGCGCGCGGGCGGTGCGCCGCATCAGGTTTCGCGCCAATGGCCGGCCATCCAGACCCAGCCGCCGTTGCGCTCGACCCAGTGGCCGGGAATCCAGACCGACTGCTGATAAGGCTTGGTTTCGTAGTGCCCGGGCTGCCAGACCCAGTTGCCGCCGGCCCAGCGCCAATGGCCGGGCTCCCATACCACCTGCGCGCTCGGCGCCGGCGGGACCACTTCCTCGCGCAGCGGCGGCGGCGCGTGATAGACCACGACGGTGCCGCCGGAATCGACCACCACCCGTCGCGGCTCGGCAACACAGCCGCCGACCAGCAACCCGGCCGCGGCAAGAGCCAGAAAAGCGTGGCGTCGGGTCGGATGGGCCGACCCCGGCAATTTCTTCGTCATCTCTCGCCCCGTGCGACATGTATCTGCAGGGCGTGAAACGGCTCATCGGCGCCAAAGTTCCCGCACCGGCCG
>DATKQA010000158.1:0-2787 GCA_035523835.1 Candidatus Sulfotelmatobacter sp. | reverse complement strand
CAGTTCCCGGCAATAGATCTGGACGACGCGGCTTTCGTCTACGGGTGATGCCGAACGGGCGACCGTCGCCCGCGTGACGCCACAGCCTTGCGGGTTACCGCCGGGTACGCTTGGCTCGCGCAGGGAGGCGGAACAACCATGACCTACGCGGCGGCGTTTGCTGGGCTGAAAGTGGTCGATCTGAGCCAGGGTATCGCCGGCCCCTATTGCGGCATGCTGCTGGCGCAGCACGGCGCCAATGTCATCAAGATCGAGCCGGTGGGAACCGGCGACTGGACGCGCATCCTCGGCCGCGTCTATGGCGATCACACCGCCTATTCGATTCCCGGCAATCTCGGCAAGCGCAGCGTCGCGCTCGATCTCAAGAGCGCCGAGGGCAAAGCCGTCCTGTGGCGCCTGCTGGATGGCGCCGACGTGATGATCGAAGGTTTCCGGCCCGGCGTGATCGGCCGGCTGGGCTTCAGCTATGATGCGGTGGCGGCGCGCAACCCGCGCATCCTCTATCTCTCGATCTCCGGCTTCGGACAGTCGGGACCGTTGGCCGAACGTCCGGCGATGGACCCGGTGCTGCAGGCCTATTCGGGCCTGACCGGCGAGAACCGCGGCGAGGACGGCATTCCGCATCGCGTGCCGATCATTCCGATCGACATGACCACGGCTCTTTTTGCGTTCCAGGCCGTCGCGACCGCGCTGTACGCGCGGCGGAACGAGGCGCGCGGCCGCTATATCGAGACCAGCCTGATGCAGGCCGCCGCATCGTTGCAGGTGGTACGACTGATGGGCACCTGGCTGGAGGATGGCGCGGCGCCGGCCACCGCGGTGCCGGGCGGCACGTTCAAGACCGCGGATGGCTGGATGCAGATCACCGTGGTGCAGGAGCGAGACTGGGTATCGCTATGCACTGCGATCGACCTTGCCGGCTTCGCCGCCGATCCGCGCTTTGCCGACCGTGTGCGGCGGATCGAGAACCAGGATGCGCTCTACGCCGTGCTGCGGCCCGCGCTGGCGGCGATGACGACGCAGGACCTCGACGACCGGCTTGCCCGTGCCGGGATCATGCATGAGCGGCTCAATTCCTACATGGATTTCCTGGCGCATCCGCATGTCGTGCAGTCCGGCATGATCGCCTGGCTGGGTCAGACCGGGCTGGCGCGGCCGGTGCCGATGCCGAACATTCCCGGCCTGCCGCCGCTGGTCGACGGCACGGCACGCGCCACGGCCCCTACCTGCGGCGAGCATACCGAGGACGTATTGCGCGAGCACGGCTACGGGGCGGCAGAGATCGCGGACCTCGCCGCGCGCGGCGTCATCGCCATGCCGGCGGCTCCGGTCAGGCAGGCTGTCGCGGCCTCGGGCGATTGACCTCGACGCCGCTCAGGCGGCGTGCGCGTGCTTCTGCTGGCCGCGCTGCGGCATGGCGGCGTGGACCTTGAGGGTGAGCAGCCGGGTTCCCTCGGGCAGGGCGAGGATGGCGTCGCCGTTGCTCCAGCGATAGGTGGCGGCTTCGCTGGTTTCGAGGTTCCACCATCCGGCGCCGAAGGCGGGTCCATCGAGCGGCAGAGCGACATGGTCGGCGGCGGCATGGCGCACGGCGACACCGAGCCTGCGGCGGTCGTCGAGCCAGGGGCGGGACTGGCTGGGCCGGGCGGTGGCGGAGACGAGGCGCACCGCGGTGGTGTCGCGGGGCAGGGCGAAGATCACCGTGCCGGCCTCATCAACGACCGGGCGCAGGGTGCGCGTGCCGGCGATCAGGGCGAGACCGGCATAGGCCTGGCCGGGGGAGGCGGCGACGTGGCCGGCGGCGGGTTCGGCGCCGGCGCGCGCGGCGAGGCGCTGCCAGATCGGGAAGATGGTTTCGGCCTCGGTCGCCAAGGGCATGCAGGCGCCGTTCTCGGGCGTGCGCAGGCGCTGGCCGGCCGACATGTCGGGGGTGATGGCGGTGACCGGGGCGTTGGCGAAGATGTCGCGGTTGCCGGTGTCGAGGTAGCTTTCGGCGGGCGCGCCTTCGGCCAGGATGATGTCGTGGCTGTCGAGCTCGACATGGAAGTAGGTGACGGCGGCGAGGCGGGTTTCCTCGGTGATGCTGTGGTGATTGACCAGCAGGCGGGCGGGCACCAGGGCGCCGTCGACGAGCATGCCGTGATCGGGGGAGACCAGCAGGTCGCGGCTGGGGACGTTGTCGCCGAGGGCGCCGGCGGCGATGCGGATGGGCCGCACCAGCTCGGGCTCGGGGTGGCGCAGCAGGTCGATCTTGCGATGGCCGATCCAGCGGACGGGACGCGCCGCGCCGGAGGCCGTCATCAGGGTCTGCCCGACCGCGAGGTCTTCGACCGCCACCGCCCCTTCCGGCGTCTGCAGCTGCGTGCCGGCGCAATAGCACACCACCGCACTGGTCACGACGCCGGTGAGCACCGAGAGGTGGATCGGGGTCGTGGGCGCCGCATTCGTGGTGACGATCGTGCTGGGGTGGCCGGTGCTTCCGATGGTCAGTGTCGTCGGCAGCTCGCCGGTCCACGCCACCGACAAGGTGGAGAAATCACCACCCGCGGCATGGGTCATATCGATCTCGTAGCTGCCCGTGCCGGACGGCGTGCCGCCGAATTCGATTGTCGGCGCGGTGAAGATCGTGAAGGTGCCGTCGAGTTCGTCAAAGACGTAGAACGTCGCCGTCACGCTGACGAGAACATCGGATGCGTTGTACGTGGCGGTCCAGGCGCCGTCGACGATAGCACCGTCGTCCATTACCGCGCCGAATAAGGCTGACTCGACGATCGGGTCTGACATACG
>DATKQA010000157.1:0-2879 GCA_035523835.1 Candidatus Sulfotelmatobacter sp. | reverse complement strand
GCGACGACCGTATCAATGCGCGCGGCCCGCGCGGCCCGAGCTTCCGTGGCGGTGCGTGTTTCGGCGGCGAGCCGCTCGCTTTCCGTCAGGCCAGCGCGGAAGGCTTCCAGCGAGGCGGCCATGGCGCCGATTTCGTCCCTGCGTCCGGCGCCCGGAATGGCAACCAGCAAATCGCCGGCGGCCATTTTGTCCATCGCGCCACGCGTCGCCACCAGCGGCCGCGCGATGTCCCGCATGAGCAGAAAGGCGGTGGTCAGCGCTGCCAGTGTTACGATGGCCAGTGCCGCCAAGGTGAAGGTTCGCGTACTGCCATACGTCGCGGCGCTGGCATCGCTGGCGGCATGGCCGGTACGATTGTTGTAGTCGATCGCTGCCGTCACAGCGGCGCGCAGGCCCTCCATCTTTTCGAGCCCGGAACCCATGTACAGTGCGCGCGCGCCGGCGATGTCGTGCTTGGCAAGCAGCGCATCCAACGGCGCATCCATGCTGTCCCGATAGGTCGCCGCGTCGTCCGCGATCTTCGCGTAGTTGGCCGTCTCCCAGCCCTGGTCCACGAGCGGCTTATAGTCAGCCAGCGTGGCGAAGAACTCGTCGCGAGCTTTCGCGCGCTGGGCTTCCGATTCGGCTTGCAGTGAGGTTCCGGCGTTCAGCACCACGTAACCCTGTTTCACCCGATAGCGCTCGAGCGTGATACCGACCCGCCCGACAACGCCCACTGACGGAAGGTAATCATTGTTCACCAGTTGTTCGGCCGTGCGCATGTCGCTCATGCCGTGCAGCGCAAAGAAACCGAGGCCGAGCGCGAGGATCGTAAGGATGGCGAAGCCGAGGCCGAGCTTGCCGCCGATGGTGAGGCGACCGAGGAAAGGGAGGGACATGAGGGTGATCCGGATGCGGTAGCTCCGGTCCGACTACGCCTCGCCGCTTACGGCGGAGTTAAGCGCCGCCGTCTTCGCGATTGTCATGCCGCCTCCCGCCACCCTAAGCAGCGCCGGAAGGGTGAACCGCATGCAGCCATTGATTGCCGGCAATTGGAAAATGAACCTGCTGACGGGGCCGGCTGCCGCGCTGGCACGCGACATAGCGGCGGGTGCTGACGGACTGGCCTGCGAACTCGCTATCTTCCCACCATTCACCGCGCTTGCCGCCGTTCGCGCGGCCTTGCACGGCACCGGCATCCTGCTCGGCGCCCAGGATTGTCACGCCGCGTCCCATGGCGCGTTCACCGGCGATATCGCCGCCCCCATGCTGGCCGACGCAGGCTGCGGCGCCGTGATCCTGGGCCACTCCGAACGTCGCGAATTTCATGGCGAAACCAGCACCGCCGTGCGCGCCAAGGCGCAAGCCGCCGCTGAAGCCGCCCTGCTGCCGGTGGTCTGTGTCGGCGAGCGCGAGGCGGAACGTGACGCCGGTCACGCGCTGGACATCGTCTGCTGCCAGGTCGCCGAAAGCCTGCCGGACGGTTTCGAAGGCGTCGTCGCCTACGAGCCGATCTGGGCGATCGGCACCGGCCGCACCCCAACCACCGACGACGTGGCCGCCATGCATGGGGCGATACGCCGCGCCCTGCTGCGCCGCCTCGGCGCGGACGGCGCCGGCGTGCGCATCCTCTACGGCGGCAGCGTGAAACCCGAGAATGCCGCCAGCCTGCTGGCCGTCCATGAAGTCGGCGGCGCGCTCGTCGGCGGCGCCAGCCTCTCGGCCGCCGATTTCCTGGCAATTGCCGCCGCCGCCCCCCGCCGCTAGAAGGCGCCGCTCCCCATATAGGCCTGAAGATGTCCGCCCTTATCCCCGTGCTGCGTGTGGCACACCTGTTTGTCACCCTGGCACTCATCGGCGTCGTGCTGATCCAGCGTAGCGAGGGCGGCGGCCTCGGCATCGGCAGCAGCCAGGGCATGGGCTCGTTCATGAGCGGCCGCGGCACCGCCAACCTGCTGACCCGCACAACCGCCATCCTGGCCGCGGGATTTTTTGGCATTTCGCTCAGCCTCGCGCTGCTGACGCGCGGCACGATGCTGGGCAACGCCCGCGATATCCTGGCGCCTGCGAAGCCGGCGGCGCATGTCATCCTGCCGATTAAGCCTGCAGTGCCGGCGGTGCCGACGAAGTAAGGCAAGGCAAGGATTCTTCTTTTTCTGAAGAAAAAGAAGCAAAAAGAATTATGTTGAGCCTAGCGGCGCTAAGGGATTCCGCGTGATCACGTATCCCTTCTTCTTAGTGCCGCTAGGCTCAATATGATCTTTTTGGTTCTTTTTTTCAAAAAAGAAGACCTTCCCTTCCTAGGCCCAACGACTCGGCGCACGCGGCTAAGACAGGACAGCCCCACGGCGCACCCCTGGTCTTATCGCCGCACCGCACGCTAAGAAGGCCTCCCATGACGCGGTTCGTATTTATCACCGGCGGCGTGGTCTCCTCCCTTGGCAAGGGCATTGCCAGCGCGGCGCTCGCTGCCTTGTTGCAGGCCCGCGGCTATCGCGTCCGCCTGCGCAAACTCGATCCCTACCTCAACGTCGATCCCGGCACGATGAGCCCGTATCAGCACGGCGAGGTGTTCGTCACCGACGACGGCGCCGAAACCGACCTCGATCTTGGCCACTACGAACGCTTCACCGGCGTCGCCGCGAACAAGGCCGACAATGCCACGACGGGCAAAATCTACTCCGAAGTGATCGCCAAGGAGCGCCGCGGCGATTATCTGGGCGCCACGGTGCAGGTTATTCCGCATATCACCGATGCGATCAAAGAGGTCGTGCTGCGCCAGACCGAGGGGCTGGACTTCGTCCTGGTCGAAATCGGCGGCACGGTCGGCGATATCGAGAGCCTGCCGTTTCTCGAAGCCATTCGCCAGCTCGGCAATGATCTGCCGCGCGGTCATGCGA
>DATKQA010000156.1:0-2396 GCA_035523835.1 Candidatus Sulfotelmatobacter sp. | reverse complement strand
AGGACGTGCATTTCCTGCATGCCGGCCTCGCCGCGGCCTACAAGGCGACGAAATCCTTCGCCGAGGCCGAGGCGCACTACCGGCGGGCGGTGACGCTGAAGCCCGACCTGGCGCAGGCCCACCACAATCTCGGCATGCTGCTGCGCGAGCGCGGCCGCCCCCATGAGGCCATGGCCTGTTTCGCGACGGCGACGCGGCTCAAGCGGGCGGCGCCGTTCTTCGATGCGGCGGCGGCGGCCGACCATGACGGCTCGACCAGCTTCACCATGACCTCGAAGACGAAGCTCGAGCACGATATCGAGCAGCTTCGTCACCTGCGCCAGCGCGATGTGCTGCCGCCGAGCTTCGATGCGACCATCGCGCAGTTCGAGCTGGCCCTCGGCGACGTCGAGCGGCAGCAGCCGACGGAGCAGATCGTGCCTCTGCCGCCGGCGCGCCGGGACGCGCTGAAAGCCGTCTACAACCGCCTGCTCCATGTGCCGCCGGCGCCGGCGCTCTCGGCAAGTCCGCTCAGCGCGGCGCTCGATGTGGCGGCGATCGAAGCCGACTACCGCGCCCATGCGCCAGGGATCACCTGGTTCGACGGTTTCCTGACCGCCGAGGCGCTCGCCTCGCTGCGCCGCTTCTGCCTGGAGGCGACGATCTGGTTCGGCCTGAAGCGCAGCGGCGGCTATCTCGGCGCCTACATGGAGGAGGGCTTCTGTTGCGATTTGCTGCTGCAGATCGCCGACGACCTGCGCCGGCGTCTGCCCGGGATTTTCGGCGACCACCCGCTGTTGCAGCTCTGGGCCTACAAATACGACAGCCGCTTGAGCGGCATCGGCATGCATGCCGACTTTGCCGCGGTGAACGTCAACTTCTGGATCACGCCGGACGAAGCCAGCCTCGATCCGGCCGGCGGCGGGCTGGAAGTCTATGATTGCGAGGCGCCGGCGGAGTGGGATTTCACCGACTACAACGCCAATCCCGGCCGCATTCGCGAATTCCTCGCGGCGCGGCAGGCGCGCCGCATCGTCATCCCGCATCGCCAGAACCGGGTCGTCGTGTTCAACTCCAACCTGTTCCACGAAACCGGCGCCTTCCGCTTCAAACCGGGCTACGAGAACCGGCGCATCAACATCACCATGTTGTTCGGCGAGCGGCAGCGGCCGGCGTAGCGGCCTGCCCTTGATGCCGGGAACGTCACTCCGCCGGCATCTGAAGCGGTGCCGCGTAGAGTTCCAGCCTGTGGCCGAGCAGGCGGTAGCCGAGCCGCTCGGCGACCGCCTGCCAGAGCTGGTCCAGGCCGCCGTCGCGGAACTCGATGACGCGTCCGCTCGCCACGTCGATCAGATGGTCGTGCGGCGCGGGGCCTATCACCTCGAAACGGCCGCGCCGCCCGCCGAACTCGTGCCGGCGAACGATGCGCCGGGCTTCCAACAGGCCGAGGAAGCGATAGACCGTCGCCAGGCTGACGCCGGCGTCGATGGCGCGCACCCGCTGCCACAGGAGATCGATGTCGGGGTGATCAGCCGAAGCGGCGAGGGCATCGAGCACGCAGCCTCGCGGCACGGTCAGCCGGATGCCCTCGGCCGCGCATTGTCGCGCCAGCAAAGCGCGCCGCGCCGCGCTGAACTCGTCCGGCGCTGTCACGCCTCAGCTCCGCTCGATCTCGCGCGCGGCATTGTCGATGATCTCGGTAATGCGCTGCGCCTGCTCCGCGCTCAGCGACCCGCGCGCCATCCTGACGGCAAGCGCATGGCGGAAATTATGAACGGCGCGGCGGATCTCCGGCGTCGGGCCGCCGCCGAAGGCGCGCGTGGCTTCGGCAAGTCGCGCCAGCACCGCATCCAGCATCGGCCGGTTCGTCTCCAGGAAGGCGGTGCCTTCGGTGGTGATCGAATAGAGCTTCTTGCCGCCCTCGGCCGCCAGCACGCTGGCATAGCCAAGCTCTTCCAGCAGGGTCAGGGTGGGATAGACGACGCCCGGGCTCGGGCTGTACATGCCGCCGAACTGCTCCTCCAGCGCCTTGATGATCTCGTAGCCGTGCCGCGGCTTCTCCGCCAGCAGGTGCAGGATCACGAAGCGCAGGTCGCCCTGCTCGAACATGCGCCCGCCTCGCCCGCCGCCGTGGTGCCGGCCGTGCCGACCGAAAAAGCCGCCGCGAAAGCCGAAATCCTCGCGGGCGTGACGCTGGCCATGGCCGCCGTGCCTACCTCTCATTCCAAACATATCTATATCCTATCTAAGTTATATCTTATTCAAAGATATATCTTGGACAGCCTGCTTGTCAAGGCTGATTTTGCGGTTGTCGACAGGCTCTCGGGTGACCGCCCGGCTAGAGCACCGCCAGCACCGGCATGACCTCATGCACGAACAGGTCGAGGGAGCGGCGCGATTCCTGGAGCGTCATGTCG
>DATKQA010000155.1:0-5951 GCA_035523835.1 Candidatus Sulfotelmatobacter sp. | reverse complement strand
GCGGCGGATGGTTGCCTGGGTCTTGACGATGCCTTCCTGGTCGAGGCCGTTGTAGTCGGGGTTCTGCTTGAAGCCGGCGGCGACGCCGGCGGCGAACAGCGCGTCGTAGAGCGGGTTCCGATCGGCGACCACCGAGACGTGCAGCGGCCCGCCGGCGCCGCGCAGGCCGTCGTCGCCGCGTTCGAAATCCTCCATGCGGCGGAAGATCGGTGCCACCTCCTGCCAGCTCCAGCCGCGTGCGCCCATCTGCGCCCAGGTGTCGTAGTCGAGCGGCTGGCCGCGCACGTAGACCAGGCCGTTGATGGAACTGGAGCCGCCGAGCAGGCGCCCGCGCGGCACCGGGATGGCGCGGTTGGCGGTGCCCGGCTCCGGTTCGGAGAAATAGCGCCAGTTGGCGGCGGGATTGTCGAGCAGCAGGCCGAAGCTGATGGGAAAGCGCGAATAGGGATGGCTCGCCTTGCCGGCCTCGAGCAGCAGCACCTGGAGCTTCGGGTCTTCCGACAGCCGCGCCGCCAGCGCCGCTCCGGCCGAACCGGCGCCGACGACGATGTAATCGTAGCGAACTTCCCCCGCCCCGCCCATGCGCATTCCTCCCCTCTGACCGGAAGGAGACTAGAACGGAGAAGGAAAGGTGCCAACCATGCAAAACCTACAAGGCCATCTGCAGCGTCGGCACATGAAGGACTATTCCATCGGCGCAATGAATTCGCGATCGCGTCGCCGGCCGGCTCCTATCGCCCCTTCCCCGACAACTTGCCGATGGCGGCGAGGAGCTGCTCCTCGGTGAAGGGTTTCGCCACCACGCCGATGTGCTTGAAAGCGGCCGGCACGCCGCTGGCGCCATAGCCGGTGACGAACAGGAAGGGGATGCCGCGGCCTTGCAGCAGGGTGGCGATCTGGTCGGCGGAACGGCCGCGCAAGTTGGCATCGAGCAGCACACCGTCGAGCGCGCCCTTCTCGATGACCGCGATTGCCTCTTTTTCCGTACCGACCGAGCCGGCCACGGCGACGCCGGTACCCTCCAAAATGTCGGTGATGGTCATGGCGACGAGCGGCTCGTCCTCCACCACCAGCCATCGCTGGCCGGAAAGGTGCGGGCGCGCGGTTCCATCTTCTGCCAGGTGCATCGCTGTGCCTGTCGGTTCGGGATCGGTTCGTTCCGATGCGGCGGTGGAGGCGTTGGCCCGCGGTAACGGCAGGACGATCTCCCAAGTGATGCCCTCGGCATCGAAAGCGGCCCTGGCGCTGCCGCCGGCGCTCGTCGTGCTGTGCTCGATCAGGATGGTGCCGAAGCCGCGTGCGCCCGGCGCCGCTACCGGCGGACCGCCACGCTCAACCCATTTGAGCTGCAGCCGCTCGCCGCGCACCGACCAGCCGATGGTCACCCAGCCTTGGCCGGTGGACAGCGCGCCGTATTTGACGGAGTTGGTGCCGAGCTCGTGCAGCATCAGCGCGAGGTGGAGCGTCATCTGCGGATCGAGCCGGACGGCCGGGCCGAGCGCCGCCACCCGGGTCTCGTCGACCGGCCCCTGCAACAACTGGTCGCGCACCAGTTCGCGAAGGTCGGCCCCCTGCCAGGTGGCCTCGGTGAGCAGCGAATGCGCGCGGGCAAGCGACTGCACGCGACCCGAGAAGCGTTCGGCGAAGTCGGCCGGGTTCCTGCTGCTGCGCAGCGTCTGCTGCATCACCGCCTGCACGCTGGCGAGCGTGTTCTTGACCCGGTGATTGAGCTCGTCGAGCAGGAGCCGGCGTGTCGTCTCCGCCTTGACCTGCTCGGCAATGTCGCGGAAGTAGCAGACCACGCCGTAGCGGCCGTCGGGCAGCAGGATACGGTCGAGCCGCCATTCGTAATATTCGATCTTGCCGCTGTCGGCGCGCTTTTCTGACTGTTCAGGCATCAAATAGGGCCGGCCGGTCGCCAGGGTATGACGGAAGATGCCGATCAGTTCCTCGGCGAAGGACTGTTCCCAGAGGACGTGGGCGATCTCGGCAAAATCGCGGCCGACCACGCCGCCGGGAACGTCGCCGAACATCGCCCCGGCGATCGGATTGACTTGGCGAACGCGGAAATCCGCATCCAGCAGATAGACACCGAGCGGAGCCTGGTTGAGCAGCGTCTCGAACTGCGCCGTGCGACGGCGCAGCGCCGCCGTCGCCTCCTGGCGCAGCCGCGCCATGTTGAGATGCGCCTCGACGCGGGCCAGCAGCTCGCGCGCACTGAACGGCTTGGTCAGGTAGTCGTCGGCGCCGGCGTGCATTCCCTCTATGCGCGCTTCCTCGCCGGCACGAGCCGAGAGCAGGATCACCGGCAGCTCCCGCAGGCTTTCTTCGGCACGAACTTCGGCAAGCAGCCCGAAACCGTCCAGCTCGGGCATCATCACGTCGGCCAGCACCAGGTCGGGCTTGTGCAGGCGCGTGGCCCGAAGCGCCGCAAGGCCGTCGGCGACCGTCTCCACGTCGTAGCCGCGCTGGATCAGCAGCCGGCTGAGGTAGGTGCGCATGTCGGCATTGTCGTCGGCCAGCAAGATGCGGCGGGTGCCCTGCGTCGCCGCCGGCGCCAGGTCGACCAGGCTGCCCGCGCGAAAGTCCTCGAAGCCGTGATCGGCGATCGCGGCGGAAAACGTCGTCTCGGCGCCGGCGTTGGCCGACCAGCGCAGCACCTCCTCCACATAGGCTTCGGCCGGAGAGCCGGTGGACGCCAGAATGCGCGCCGCCTCGATGCGGTCGGCCGGCAGATGGTCCCTGCCGAGGGGGATGGACACCGTGAAGCGGCTGCCGCGCTCGAGCTCGCTTTCGACGCCGACGCTGCCGCCGTGCAGTCGCGCCAGCTCCTGCACGAGGGCAAGGCCGATGCCGCTGCCCTCGTGCGAGCGGCCGCGCGCGCCCACGACGCGGTGGAAGCGCTCGAAGAGCCGCGGAATTTCCTCCGCCGGAATGCCGGTGCCGGTGTCGCGCACGGCCAGTTCGACGGCTGCGCCATTCTGTTGCAGCGTCACCTCGATCTCGCCGACGAAGGTGAACTTGAAGGCATTGGAGATGAGGTTGAGCACGATTTTTTCCCACATCTCGCGATCGACGTAGACCGGCTCGGCGAGTGGCGGGCAGAGGATGACGAGCTTCATGCCGGCGCGCTCGATGGCGGAGCGGAACAGGCTGGCGAGCTCCGCCGTCAGTGCAGCGAGATCGATCGCTTCGTAGGAGGCCTGGATGCGCCCCGCCTCGATGCGCGAAAAGTCGAGCAGGCTGTTGACCAGCTTGAGCAGACGAAGCGCGTTGCGGTGCGCCAGCTCCAGCCGTTCGCGATCGGCCGCCGCCAGACCGGGCGATTGCGCCAGTGCATCCTCCAGCGGTCCCATCATCAGGGTCAGTGGCGTGCGGAATTCGTGGCTGACGTTGGAGAAGAAGGCGGTCTTGGCCCGGTCGAGCTCAGCCAGTAGGTCGGCGCGCTGGCGCTCCACCTCATAGGCACGGGCATTGGCGATGGAGGTGCCGATGTGCCCGGCCGCCAGGTCGAGGAAGGCTCTGTAGTCGGCATCGAACAGGCGGCGCGGACTGAGGCCGGCAATGAGAAATCCGGTCGGTCCGGCCTGACCGGGCGCGGCAATCGGCACCGCCAGCGCCGCCTCCGGCGATTCCGGCCAGGGACCACCCGGCAGCGGCTCGAACCGTGTCGGCAGGCCGGTGACCAATTGCGCCAGGCCGGTCTGCAGCACCTGTCGCAGCGGCCAGGTGGCCATGTTGTCGGTATGGTTGAGGTCGATGTTGGAAGGGGCGGCAGGCGAGGTCGCGGCGAGGCCGGACGTCGCGACGCGCCGGGCGACGCCGTCCTCGTCCAACAAATAGATCAGCGCGAAGGGAATATCGGCCGGGTTTTCGCCAAGGGTACGGGCGGCCACCGCACAGGCCGTGTCGGCCGCCCGGGTCTCCGCCTCGATGCGGCTGAGATCGCGCAAGGTGCGCAGCCGGCGTTCGCCGATCACCCGTTCGGTGGTTTCATTGCAGGCGCAGAAAATGCCGCCGATGCCGCCCTTGTCGTCGCGGATCGGGCTGTAAGAGAAGGTGAAATAACCCTCCTCCTGCGGCAGATTACGGTGCAGCACCAGGAGCAGGTCTTCGGACCAGGTGGCCTGGCCGCTGGCATACACGCTTTCCAACATCGGCCCGATGGTCGGCCAGATCTCGCGCCAACAGTCGCGCCCCGAGCAGCCGAGGAAGGTTGGATGCTTGTTCTCGCCGAGGAAGGAGATGTAGGCGTCGTTATAGAATTGGATATAGTTCGGGTGGCCCCACCACACCACGATCGGGTGACGCGAGCCGAGACAGATGCTCACCGCGGTCTTCAGGCTTTGCGGCCAGCCGGCAACCGGCCCAAGCGCCGTGCCGGCCCAGTCCTTGGCCCGGGTCAGTTCGCCCATCTTTCCGCCGCCGGCGAGGAAGGAATTGTCCGCTTGAGGCATCTTCACCGCGCTCTCCGGTTTTCTGAACGGAGGTAGCGCCCGGTTCGTTGCCGCTGGCAATTCCTCCCCGCTGACTGGTGAGATGGTTCCCTACACAATGTCCGAACACGTGGAGGTTTTGCCTGGTTCCCCGGAAAAGGAATATTGCCGGATTCCGCGGAGCGGTCGGTTCAGGGCGCCTCGATCAGTGGCGGGACGTGCCAGGGGCCGTCGAGCAGCGCCGGCGTCGGCAGGCAGGCGCGGAAGGTTAGAGAGAAGGCGCCTGCGGGCGCCGGCAGCCAGTTGGTGGCGAGGCGCTTCGGCTCGTCCGCCCGGATCAGGATGTCGAGGCTGCCATCGGGGTTTCGCGTCAGGCCCGGCGTCTGACTGCCGACGGCATAGCAGTTTCGGCATCGGCGTGGAAAAGAAGCGGCCGGCGGCTCGTAGAGCGTGACCGACCGGCCATTGACGGCATCCCTCTGGGGCATCTTCATGCCGGCGAGAAGCCGGCGCCCACCGAAATCGCTTGCGCCGCGCCAGCCGCGCTTTCATGAATCAGGCTCGCCGTGGCAAGAACGATAGAGGCAGGCGTTGCTGCAGGACGAACGCTTGGACGAGGCGCCCGGCTCTATATTCGTGCCGCCGCTGCCGACCGATGTAAGGGTCAATCCGATCCGCGACCGCGCCGATTGGCAGCGCATGCGCGAGGCCTGTCTTGCCGACCCCGGCCAATTCCACGGCGAGATCGCGGCGCGGACGATCCATTGGCACCACCCTGATCTCGGCGCCTGGCTGACGCGGGAGGGGGATCGCTGGCGCGGCTGGCGCGTTGCCGACCTTGCGCCCGTCGAGCTCGCGGACTGGACGCCGTGGAACCGCAGCTTCGACGACAGCGAAGCACCGTTCTACCGCTGGTTCGCGGGCGGGCGCACCAATGCGGCCTTCAACGAGGTCGATCGTCACGTGCTGGCCGGCTTCGGCAGCGAAACCGCCTATTGGTACGAGGGCGATCGCTGGGACGCGGCGGCCGACGGCGGCCGCGGCGCCCCGGTCCGCCACCAGGCGTTGAGCCGCCGCGAATTGTTGATCCAGTCAGTCACGGCCGCGCTGGCGCTGAGATCGCTCGGCCTGACGCAGGGCGACCGCATCGCGCTGAACATGCCGAACATCCTTGAACAGATCGTCTGGATCGAGGCGGCCAAGCGGCTCGGCGTGATCTATACGCCGGTTTTCGGCGGCTTCTCCGACAAGACCCTGTCGGACCGCATCGAGAATTCCGGCGCCCGCGTGGTGATCACCGCCGACGGCGCCAGCCGCAATGCCGAGATGGCGCCTTTCAAAGAGGCCTACACCGACCCGGCGCTCGATCGCTTCCTCGCCGTCGGCGCCGCTATCGATATTGTATCAAAGATCGCCGCTGCCGGCTGCCCGCCGGCCCTGGCTGCGGCACTCGACGAGGGCCTGCACGCGGCACTCGCCGAGGAGATCACCGTATCCCCCGCCGACGTCATGCGC
>DATKQA010000154.1:0-3760 GCA_035523835.1 Candidatus Sulfotelmatobacter sp. | reverse complement strand
CAGGCTGCGGTCGATCTCCCAGATCTTGCGCCGCCGGGCGGTCGAAGACAGTGTGTCCTTCTCGGCATCCGCGCCGGCGGCGAGCTTCGGCCCGTCGGTCAGTAGCCGCTGCACGACGCGCTCGGTCAGGCCGTTGCCGCGATTCGTCGTGATATTCAACGGGATATTACGCGTAGCGAAAGACATCGGCGCTGCACCGGTTCGTTCGACTTCTCTATATACTGATGAATATAGCGAAAAAATCGCCGCCGGCACAAGCGCGGCCTGTTCGGGCGACCGGACGGTCCGAAACGGTTAATATTCGCCGGCGGCTCCGCCGGTCCTTCGCCGACGGCGCCAGGCGCCCGCGGCCGAAATCAACCGCTGCCGGGGCAACCGGAACGATGCTAGATTGCCGGCTCACGCAACGTTCCGGGAAAGTCCGCATCCGATGGCCGAGAGCTCCAGCAGGCGGGTTGCGACCCGCGACCGTCGGCCGGCCGGCATCGAACCGTTTCGCTTCGACAACAGCTATGCGCGGCTGCCCGAGCGGTTTTTCGTCCGCCTGGCGCCGACGCCGGTGGCGGCGCCGCGGCTGGTGAGATTGAACCGGGGGCTCGCGCGCGAGCTCGGCGCCGATCCCGCGGTCCTGGCGGCGCCGGAAGGCGTGGCAGTGCTGGCCGGCAATGCCCTGCCCGCCGGCGCCGAGCCGCTGGCCATGGCCTATGCCGGACACCAGTTCGGCAACTGGGTGCCGCAGCTCGGCGACGGCCGCGCCATCCTCTTGGGCGAGGTGGTGGACGGCGCCGGTGAACGCCGCGACATCCAGTTCAAGGGTTCCGGTCCGACGCCGTTCTCGCGTCGCGGCGACGGGCGCGCCGTGCTCGGCCCGATGCTGCGCGAATACATTGTCAGCGAGGCGATGGCCGCGCTCGGCATCCCCACCACGCGCTCGCTCGCCGTGGTGGCCACGGGTGAGCCGGTCATGCGCGAGACGCCGCAGCCGGGCGCCGTGCTCACCCGCGTGGCGAAGAGCCATCTGCGCGTCGGCACCTTCGAATATTTCGCCAACCGAGGCGACGAGGATGCCGTGCGCCGCCTCGCCGACTACGCCATCGCGCGGCATCATCCCGCGGCGGCAGCGACCGACGACCCCTATCGGGCGCTGCTCGACGGCGTCATCGAACGCACCGCCGCGCTCGTCGCGCGCTGGCAGCTCGTCGGCTTCATCCACGGCGTCATGAACACCGACAACATGTCGATCGCCGGCGAGACCATCGACTATGGTCCCTGTGCCTTCATGGACAGCTATCACCCGCGGACGGTCTACAGCTCGATCGACGCGCAGGGCCGCTATGCCTACGGCAACCAGCCGCGCATCGCCCATTGGAACCTGACGCGGCTGGCGCTGGCGCTCTTGCCTCTGCTCGGCCACGACCAGGATGCGGCCGTCGCCTCGGCGCAGGCCGCCGTCGATGCCTTCCCCGGTCACATCGAGGCGGCCTATCTCGCCGGCATGAGGCGCAAGCTCGGCCTCGCGACGGAAGAAGCCGACGACGGCGCGCTCGGCCGCGACCTGCTGGCGCGCATGGCCGCGAACCATGCCGACTTCACCCTTACCTTCCGCTGCCTGGCCGACGCGGCGACGGACGAACCCGATGCCGACGCCGGCGTGCGTAGCCTGTTCGACGATCCCGCCGCCTTCGACGGCTGGGCGGAAGCCTGGCGGCGGCGGCTGGCGCGCGAGGCCGGCGATCCGGCGGCGCGTCGCGCCGCCATGCGCGCGGCCAACCCGGCCTTCATCCCGCGCAACCATCGCGTCGAGGCGGTTCTCGCCGCGGCACAGGACGATGGCGATTTCGCGCCGCTGGAGGAACTGCTGAGCGTGTTGTCGGCACCCTACGACGACCAGCCCACCTTCGCCCGCTACGCGCTGCCGCCGGAGCCGCACGAAGTGGTGCGGCAGACCTTTTGCGGCACCTGATGCGCGCCGGCTATCGGCCCCTGAACGCCGGCTTGCGCTTCTCCAGGAAAGCGCTGACGCCTTCCAGGTGATCGGCGGTGGCCGCGGCGGCGGCGAGATTTTCCGCCTCGCGGTGCGAATGCTCGTCCCAGGAATTGTCGAGCGAGGTGCGGATGAGCTGCTTGGCCCGGCCGAGCGCGAAAGTCGGCCCGTCGGCGAGCTTCCGCGTCAGGTTCGCCGTTTCCGCCGCGAGCTCGGCCTTCGGCACGACCCAGTTCAGGATGCCGAGATCGAGCGCCTTCTGCGCCGTGAAGCGCTCGCCGAGCAGGGTGATCTCCAGCGCGCGGCGCTCGCCGACGATGCGCGGCAGGAAATAGGTGGCGCCGCCGTCGGCGGTGAGGCCGATGTGGCGGTAGGCCAGGGTGAAGAAGGCGTCGTCGCTGGCGATGGCGAGGTCGCAGGCGAGGATCAGGCTGAGGCCGAAGCCAGCCGCGGCGCCCTGCACCGAGGCCACTACCGGCTTCGGCATGCGGCGGAGCTGATAGATCATCTGGTGCGCCTTCACCACCCGCATCTCGAAGCGGGCGAGATGCGCCTCGCGGTCCTCGGTCAGCGACTTGTGGAAGCCCTTGATGTCGCCGCCGGCCATGAAATGCTCGCCGGCGCCGCGGATCAGCAGGCAGCGCACGGCGGGGTCGCGCTCGAACCGCGCCGTCGCCTCGATCAAGCCGTCGGTCATCTCCGTCGACAGCGCGTTCAGCGCCTTCGGCCGGTTCAGGGTAATGGTGCCGATTCCGTCGCTGATCTCGGTCAGAACCTGCTGCTCGCTCATGCGCCTCACTCCGTTGCCGCGAAAATCTCAGGTGCCTACTTTCAACGTGCCGGTGAGACCGCGCAAGCAGGCAATGACGCTCAGCGCCGTGATCTTCCCGGTGCGCGGATTTTCCGCCGAGGGGACGTTCTCGATGGTCATGGCGAAGCGGGCGCTGTCGGCCTCGACCTCGATGCGGTGCGTGTTGCGCGTCACGGTCGGATCGGCCCAGATCTCCAGCGCCGTGCGCTCCGGCCCGATGCCGGCGAGGCCGAGCGCCGCGGCGATATTGACGTTGGCGGGAAAGCCGCGGGCGCCGTCGCGGGCATTGCCCGCGAAGACCCGCAACGGCGCCGCCAGGCCGGCCAGTGAAATGCCGCGCTCGACCAGATACGGCGCGCCGATGAGGCCGGCGGGCGGCTTGCGGCTGACCAGGGTCACCGAATGGATCGTGCCCTCGGCGGCGGCGCGCACCGCATCGAGGCCGATCAGCGCCCCAGTCGGCACGATGATGCGCGCGCCCTGACCGGCGGCGCGGTCGACCAGGTCCAGGTGATCGAGCAGCGCGCCGACGCTGAGCGGCATGAAGATGCGGCCCGCCCCGACCGCCGCCTCGGCAATGCCACGGAATGCCGCCGCCGGCGCGCATTCGACGACGACATCACTTGCACCGACCAGCGCGGCCAGCGGCAGCACCGGCGCTTCGATGCCGGCGGCACCGAGCCGGGCGCGGGCGCGATCCGCATCGCCCGAGGTCGCCGCCGCCAGCCGGAGGTGCGGCACTCCGGCATGCAGGCGGCGCGCCAGCGCCATGCCGATGGTGCCGAGACCGGCGATGCCGACGCCGAGCGGGTGCGGCCGCGCCGGCGGCATCAGCGGAACGCCGGCATCACGTCCTTGGCGAACCAGCGGAGCTGTTCCTTGAACTCGCGGGGCGGAATGCCTTCGGCCCAATGGATCATGAAGTCCTCGAGGCCCGCATATTTGTCGGCGATGGACTTGATGCC
>DATKQA010000153.1:0-7674 GCA_035523835.1 Candidatus Sulfotelmatobacter sp. | reverse complement strand
GCGCATGATCGCCGCGGCCTCGCCGGCATCGTCGGTCGCCAGCGCCCGCCAGGCGTCGTAGATGCCGGCGCCGTTGCGGTGATAGGGCGAGGCGATGCTCCGGTGCGGCGTGCGATAGACCAGTTCCGGCCCGACGTCGAGAAAGGCCAGGATGGTCTTCGGGCCGGCGCCGAGGCCGTGGGGGTCGTCGAGCAGCGCCGCCAGGGATTGCAGCGGGCAGGCGGTCGGCGTCACCACGGTCAGCACGCCGGCCTTGCCGTGGCCGACCAGGGCGAGCCCGAGCCCGGTGCAGCCGACCGCGGCCGCCAGCACCGCCGCGACGCGCGGCAGCGCGGCGAGCGCCGGCGCGAGACGGGCGCTGGCCAGCCGCATGACATCGTCGAGCAGCAGCACCAGCGGGCCGAGGGCGACGATCTCCGCCGGCACGGCGAAGCGCAATTCCCTGGTCGCCAGGGCGCCGAAGGCCGCGAGGCTGAGCGCCAGATATGAGGCCGCGGCCAGGTCGGGCGGATCGTGCCGGCGGGCGCGGATATGGCGCGCCAGGCCGACGGCGCCGAGCAGCACCGGCCCGAGATAGACCACGAGCCGGCCGAGCGAACCGCGGTCGCCGTGCAGGAGCGAGCGTGCCTCGGCGACATGGGCGAGCCAGATCGGCGCGATGCGCGGGTCCATGTCGGCCATCGGCCCGAGGAAGAAGCGCGGCGCCACGGCCAGCATCAGCGCCAGCGGCACGAGACCGGCGCCGGCCGCCGCCAGCAGCCGCGCCCGGATGCCGCCGGGCTTGGGCAGCGCCGCGAGACTGGCCCAGAAGATCGCGGCGGCGAGCGCCAGCGCGACATGGACGATGGAGATGCGGTCGAGATCGTGGCTCGCCCAGTCGCCGGGCGGCCGCTCGATCGCCAGCGCCAGCATGACCGTCACCAGCAGCGAGAGCGACAGGCGGCGGCCGGCGAGCGCCGCGGCGCCGCGCTCGGCCAGCCAGAGCGCGGCCAGCGCGACATAGGCGAGCGCCAGCGCCAGCAAGCCCTCTTCGCTGACCCAGAGGCCGAGGCCGGCGGCGATGCCGGCCATGACCGCCGCCGCCGCCGTCTCCGGTTCACGCAGCAGGCGGATCATGGCACCGAGCAGCAGCACGAAAAGCAGCGCGATCAGCGAGTGATGATCGGCGCGGCCGGCCATGAAATGGCTGAACACGGCGGGCTGGGCGACGAACAGGAGGCCGAGCAGCGGCCGCGCGCCGCGCTCGACCAGGGGCGCGAAGGCCCAGACGACGGCGAAGAGCGCGGCGAGATGCAACAGCGGCGAGATCGCCGCACCGGAAACGAACAGCGCCGCATGCAGCCCGACGCCGCAGAGCAGAAGCGGCGCGGCGCCGAGCAGCACCACGAGATCGAACAGCCGCGTCCAGTGCAGCACCAGGCCATAGGGCGCATTGTCGCGGGCGATCAGCACGCCGTACCAGCCGCCATGACCGCTGTCCCAATTCTTGAGCCAGCTCTCGATCTTGATCAGCCGCATGAAGGCGTCGGGATCGACCAGGTTGCCGGCGAAAGGCGAGGTCGGTCCCTGCGCGATGGCGACGCCGAGATGGGCGACCGCCCAGAGCGCCACCAGCACCGCGACTTCGCTTCGCTTCAGCCCGCTCACGCCATCTCCTGCCCGGCATTCGGCCGCGGCCCCTCTCGCACGCCGCGGCACAGGCTGAAACGCTAGCAGGCGATGGTGAACAGGAGGTTGACTGCCGCGGTGATGCCGGCTCCAATCCCGGCCCGGAGGTGCAGGGTGTATTCAGCCAGCATGGCGTTTCTCGAGGCGCTGACCGAGGCCGGCGTCTCCTATGTCTTCGCCAATCTCGGCAGCGACCACCCGGGCCTGGTGGAAGCCTTCGCCGAGGCGCGCGCCACGGGGCGCAAGGTGCCGGAGATGGTCACCTGCCCGAACGAGATGGTGGCGATGAGCGCCGCCCAGGGCTTCGCGCAAGGTTCGGGCCGGGCGCAGGCGGTGTTCGTGCATGTGGAGTGCGGCACCCAGGCGCTCGGCGGCGCCATCCACAATGCGGCCAAGGGCCGCCACCCGGTGCTGATCTTCGCCGGCGCCTCGCCCTATACCCAGGAGGGCGAGCTCAAGGGCAGCCGCAACGAATTCATCCAGTGGATCCAGGACGTCTTCGACCAGCGCGGCCTGGTGCGCGGCTACATGCGCTACGACAACGAACTGCGCAGCGGCCGCAACATCAAGCAGATGGTGCACCGCGCCCTGCAATTCGCCCATAGCGATCCGAAGGGGCCGGTCTATCTGATGGGTCCGCGCGAGGTGATGGAGGAGGCGGCGACACCGGCCGCCATCGATCCCGCCCTCTGGCGGCCGGTCGGCGCCGGCGCCATGGCCGACGAAGACATCGGCGAACTGGCGGATGCGCTGGTCAATGCCCGTCGGCCGCTGGTGGTGACCTCCTATCTCGGGCGCAATCCGGCGGCCGTCGGCGAACTCACCTTGCTGTGCCGCCGGCTCGGCATCGGCGTGCATGAATCGGTGCCGAACTATCTCAACTTCCCGACCGGGGATCCGCTCTACCAGGGCAACCAGTGGAACGAGCCGGTGCAGAACGAGGCGCTGGCCGAGGCCGACGCCATCCTGGTGCTCGACAGCGACGTGCCGTGGATTCCCGTGGTCAGCAGACCGCGCCGCGAGGCCCGCATCTTCCACATCGACGTCGATCCCCTGAAGCAGCAGATGCCGCTCTGGTACATCGGCGCCGAGCGCGCGTTCCGCGCCGACAGCCATCGTGCCCTGCGGCAGCTCAATGCGCGGCTCGACGGCATGGCGATCGACCAGGCGCGGGTGGAGGAACGCGCCGCGCATTACGCCGCCCGCCACCAGGCGCGGCGCCGCGCGCTCGATGCGCGGGCGAAACCCGACGGCGACACGGTGACCCCGGAATATCTCACCGCCTGCATCCGCCGGCACGTCGATGCCGAAACGATCGTGCTGAGCGAGGGCATCTCCAACTACCCGGTCATCATCGACCACTTGCAGCTCGCCCGTCCCGGGAGCCTTTTCACCAGCGGCGGCGGCTCGCTCGGCTGGAACGGCGGCGCGGCCGTCGGCATGAAGCTGGCGCGGCCGGAGAAGACGGTGATGGCGCTCTGCGGCGACGGCTCCTACATGTTCTCGATCCCCTCGACGGTGCATTGGATGGCGCGGCAATACCGCACGCCCTTCCTGCAGGTGGTCTACAACAACCGCGGCTGGAAATCGCCGAAGCTCTCGGCACTCGCCATCCACCCCGACGGCTATGCCAGCCGCGCCAATGACGTCGGCTCCAGCTTCGATCCGCCGCCCGACTATGCCGGCATCGCCGCGGCGGCCGGCGGCGCGCTGGCGCGCACGGTCAAACGCGCCGACGAGCTGGAGGGCGCGCTGGCGGATGCCATGGCGGCGGTGAAGCACGAGGGCCGCGCCGCCGTGCTGGATGTCTGGCTGCCGCACCTTTAAGCGCGCGGAACGGCGTCGGCTCAGTCGCTCGAATGGATGACGTGCTTGACCATCGGATAGATCTGATGGTCCCAGCGGCGGCCGTTGAAGACGCCGTAATGGCCGACGCCGGCCTGCTGATGATGGCGCTTGCGATAGGGCCGGATCGAGGCGCAGAGCTCCTGGGCGGCCAGGGTCTGGCCGACGGCGCAGATGTCGTCCTTCTCGCCCTCGACGGTCAAGAGCGCGGTGCGGCGGATGGCGCGCGGATTGACCGGCCGGCCGCGCGAGGCGAGCTTGCCGAGCGGCAGCAGATATTCCTGGAACACCTTCTGCACCGTCTGCAGGTAGAACTCCGCCGGCAGGTCGGCGACGGCGAAATATTCGTCGTAGAAGGTGCGCATCGCCTCGACCTTCTCGCTCTCGCCCCGGACGATGTTCTCGAACAGGTCGGCATGCGCCTTGATGTGGCGGTCGAGGTTCATGGACATGAAGGCGGTGAGCTGGACGAAGCCCGGATAGACCGCGCGCATGGCGCCAGGATAGCGCATCGGCACCCGGCTGATCAGGTTGCGCTCGAACCAGGCGATCGGCTTGCCGGTGGCGAGCTCGTTCACCTTGGTCGGGTTGATGCGGCAGTCGATCGGTCCGGCCATCAGGGTCATGCTGCGCGGCGTCGCCGGATGGTCCGCCTCGGCCATGAGCGCCACCGCCGCCAGCGCGGCGACGCAGGGCTGGCAGACCGCCACCACATGCGCGCCGGGACCCAGCGCCTCGAAGAAGCCGATCAGGTGGTCGATGAAATCGTCGAAGTCGAACGGGCCGTGGCGCAACTGCACGTCGCGGGCATTGTGCCAGTCGGTGATATAGACATCGTGCTCGGGCAGCATGGTCCTGACCGTGCCGCGGAGCAGCGTGGCGAAATGCCCCGACATCGGCGCGACCAGCAGCACGCGCGGCAACGGCGCCGCCGTGTCCTTCTTGAAATGCAGCAAGGTGCCGAACGGCGTGGCGGCGGCGACCTCCTCGCTCACCGCCACCTCGCGGTTGCCGACCATGACCGAGGCGATGCCGAAGGCGGGGCGGCGATGGGTGAGCTTGGTCTGCGATATCAGCGCGCAGGCGGCAAAGATATTCTGCAACGCAACATTCTCGGCCAGGCCCGGCGGCAGCGGCCCCAGCGCCGCGGCACCCCAGCCGGCGGCCACGCGCAGCGGCCGCAGCAAGTCGACATAGGCCTGATAGGCCTGATAGATCATTGGCTGCGGCCGATGTTCTCTGGCGCGGTGGCGCGCCTTGCGCTCGAATGACAATCCCCCATCGCCAGCAAGGCTAGTGCATTTTATGCTGCACTGCGAGATGAATATTGCGCTATCGTGCCGGGGCGGCACGACGGTTCGGGCAGGCAGGCCTGTTCGACCGCCGGCGGGTGGCCGCGGCGGCAAGGGAAGCGAGAGGCCTCCATGAGCAAGGCGACGCTCACCATCTCCAGCAAGAACTATTCCTCCTGGTCGTTGCGCGGCTGGCTGCTGGCCAAGATGGCCGGGCTGGACTTCGAGGAGAAGATGCTGCCGGTCGACGATCCCTCGACCCGCGCCGAGCTGCTGCTGCTGTCGCCCTCGTTCCTGGTCCCGGCCCTGACCCACAACGGCATCACCGTCTGGGACACGCTGGCCATCGCCGAATATCTGAACGAGCTGAAGCCGGAGGCCGGGCTGCTGCCGGAGGAGCCGGCGGCCCGCGCCCGCTGCCGCTCGATCAGCGGCGAGATGCATTCCGGCTTCGCCAGCATGCGGGCGGCGCTGCCGATGAACCTGAAGTCGTACCACCCGGGCTTCAAGGTCTGGTCCGGCGCCCAGGCCGACATCGACCGCATCACCACCATCTGGCGCGACTGCCTGAAGGGCGCCAAGGCGCCCTATCTTTTCGGCGAGCGGCCGACGGTGGCGGACGCCATGTATGCGCCGGTGGTGACCCGCTTCCTGACCTACGACGTGCGGCTCGACGCCGACTGCGCCGCCTATTGCGCCCGCATCATGGCCATGCCGCCGATGATCGAGTGGGTCACCGCGGCGAAGCGCGAGCCGGACGACCTCGAGGAGCTCGACGTCGAGTTCTGACGCGGCCGGCGAGGCGAGCGGCGGCTCAGGCGAGGACGCATGAAACGGTCCGTCCCGTCCCAGCGGCCTTTGCACCCGACCTCAACCCCGACAAGGACGAGGTCTCGAAGCGATTGGCGGCGTGACGTTGGGAACCACGACGGCTGAGCTCAGGCTCCCACTTCACGCCCACCCCGACCACTCGGGCAACGTTGGTCTCTTCTTGGAAGCGGGCATGAAGCCGGCACGTACCTTCGACCGGCATGTGCCACAGGCTGTCGTCATGGACCGGGCGATTGGGAGCCTTGCCGAACGGCCGTCCGTCGCTAGAATCGAGCGGGGATCGAACCCGACGGAAGGACGACAACGCATGTTCACACACGTAATGGTCGGCGCCAACGATGTCGCCGCGTCGAAAAAGTTCTACGATGCCGTGCTGGGTGCGCTTGGCATCCCGGCGGGTCAGGCCGACCCGAAGGGCCGCATCTTCTATCGCACGAAGACCGGCGTGTTCGGCATTACCCCGCCGATCGACGGCAAGGCGGCGACGCACGCCAACGGCGGCACCATCGGCTTCGCTTGCGACAGCCCCGAGAAGGCCAAGGCTTTCCACGACGCCGGGGTCGCCAATGGCGGCAAGAGCATCGAAGATCCGCCGGGCTGGCGCGAAGGGCCAGCCAAGTTCTATCTGGCCTACCTGCGCGATCCCTCAGGCAACAAGATCTGCGCGCTGCATCGCGGTTGAACGCGAGACGCTTTGCGTGCTCGAGGCCGGGCGTCGACGGAGGGGACGCGCCCGCCCGCGCCGAGGGCACCAGGGTTCAGCAATGTGACGAGCGCCTCGACCGGGGCGTCGAGGCGTTCGGCCTTCCCGTCGGTGCAACGAGGTTGCGCCCATACCCGTCATTTTGAGCAATCCCGCTGCTCCTGCCAAGCGGGGGCAGACGCGAGACGACTTCCTCCGGCATGGACGGACGGGAAATTATCGATAATGCTGTTGCGCTCTCCGGCGCGAGCCGCGCGGCGAACCAGCCGGGGCAATGGAAATCAGGGAGCGGAGAATGGCGGGCATACATTCGCTCGATCGCATAGTCGGCAACGAGTATCCGATTTTTGCCAGCGACGCCGATGTCCGATCTTTCGAACGGGTTCCCTACGCCGAGCGCATCGCGGCCCAGAGCACCTATGACGCCATCAAGCTCGGGGCTGCCAGAAACCCCGATGCGCCCGCCATCCAGTTCCTGGCGAACGCCGATCCGGCGGAGACGCCGTTAGTGATTTCCCACCGCGATTTCGTCGCGCGCGTGACGCAAGCCGCCAACATGTTCCATGCGCTGGGTGTTGGCGCTGACGACGTCGTCAGCTTCATGCTGCCGCTGCTGCCGGAAGCGTTCGTCACGCTGTTCGGCGCCGAGGCCGCCGGCATCGCCAATCCCATCAATCCGCTCTTGGAGCCGCATCAGATTGCGGAAATCCTGGAGGCCGCGAAGACGACGGTCCTGGTCGCGCTCGGCCCGGTTCCCGGAACGGACATCTGGGAGAAGGTCGAGCAGGTCCGCGGCAAGCTGAAGCACCTCAAAGCCATCGTGCAGGTGCGCGGTCGCGGCGATCCGGCGAACAAGATTTTCGCCTTCGACGATCTGATCAAGGCGCAGCCTGGGGACCGGCTGGTCAGCAACCGGCGGATTTCCGCCGAGGAGACGGCGGCCTACTTCCACACCGGCGGCACCACCGGCACGCCGAAGCTGGTCTGCCACAGCCACGCCAACCAGGTCTATCAGGCCTGGGCCTGCAATCTCCTGCTCAAGTCGAAACCCGGAACGAACCTGCTGTTCGGCATGCCGCTCTTCCATGTCGGCGGCTCGCTCACACAGGCCTTGAGCAGCTTCTCGGCCGGCAACTGCCTGATCGTTCTGTCGCCCGCCGGCTGGCGCAATCCGGCGGCGGTGCGCAATATCTGGGGTCTGGTCGAACGCTTCAAACCCGAAGCGCTGTCGAGCGTGCCGACGGTGCTGGCCGCAACGCTGGCGGTGCCACCGGGCGGCGCGGACATCTCCAGCTTGAAATATGCAGCCGGAGGCGGTTCGGCGATCCCGGTCGC